>NZ_QYZY01000252.1:0-2937 GCF_003838035.1 Desulfonatronospira sp. MSAO_Bac3
ATTTGCCGGAGGTCTGCAGATTCAAGCTTCTCCAGATTATGACTCTGCCGGGGAGGAGATATGCTGAGGACCCCGCAATGAACTGCCGCCGGAGGCGGCAGGGGAACGGGCCGGACTTAGAGCCTGGCCCTTTGTAACCGGCTGGATGTCCACCCCGGCCGGACTGGTGCCCAGGGTGTCACCTCGTCTGAGTCTCCAGGACCGGATTAAAGCTGCCCTGGCTCGCCTCGGCCCTGGACGGGATCATTACCGTATGGCTCCCGGGCTGTATGCCCTGGGTGATCCTGACGGGCAAAGCCCGGTCCTGGTTACCTGCAATTACAAACTTACCTTTGATATCCTGCGCCGGGAACTTGCAGGTCTTTCCTGCTGGTTGCTGGTGGTGGAGACATACGGAATAAATGTCTGGTGCGCCGCAGGCAAGCAGAGCTTCAACGCCGGGGAAGTGGCCCGGCAGGTGAAAAATGCCGGACTTGAACAGGTGGTAAACCACAGGACACTGGTGCTACCCCAGCTGGCTGCTCCAGGGGTGGCCGGGCACAAGATCAGAGGACTCTGCGGCTTCAAGGCATTGTTCGGTCCGGTGGAAATCAGGGATCTGCCGTACTATCTGGACAATAAAATGCAGGCTGCTGATGATTTACGCCGGATAAAATTTCCCCTGGGGCAGCGTTTGCTGGTGGCCCTGGTGGAAGTTTACGGAGCGCGCAGGTTCATGCTCTGGGCCCTGCTGGCGTGTATGCTACTGGCTGCCCTTGGGCCCGGGGGATTCAGCCTGCAGGGCACGGCACTGTCCGGGCTTGGAGCATGGGCAGTGGTGTGGACCGGTTTTATAGGCGGTGTCTTTCTGGTCCCGGTGTTTTTAAGGCAGCTGTATTTCCGGGCATTCGCGGCCAAGGGGCTTCTGGCGGGAGCCCTTACAGGGTTTGTCCTGGCAGTGGCTGTCCCTGGAGGATTTTTGCAGGGCCTGGCTGCAACTGCGGCCTGCATGGCTTTTACCTCCTGGTTTGCCATGCATTATACCGGGTCCACCACCTTTACTTCCCTTTCCGGCGTGGACCGGGAGATGCGCCGGTATATGCCGGTACAGGGCGCTCTTATTCTGGTTGCGGTCGGACTTTGGCTGGGATCAGGCTGGCTTGGTCCCTTGGCAGGAGGTGCATAATGCAGGATTTCAGGTATCTGGAAGATGTGCTTACACTGGAGTATGATCCAGGGCTCTGTATGGGGTGCGGGAGCTGTGTTCAGGTTTGTCCCCACAGGGTGTTTGATGTGGGTGAGCAAAAGGCTGTACTTTTGGACCCGGGCGGTTGCATGGAGTGCGGGGCCTGCGCTCTGAATTGTCCGGCCGGAGCCATAAAAGTCAGGCCGGGGGTGGGCTGCGCCCAAGCCATCCTCAACAGCTGGCTTGCGGGCATGCCGGTTCTGGGACGTTTTTTCCGCCGGGATTCCTGCTGCACCTGAGACGTCGAAAAATTTTTTACTGGTCACTTCATTTTTTTAACACCATGAATGCAATGCTCAGGCATTGAATCTAAGCTTTGATTATTCTGGAGGTTTTGTAATGAGTCAAGAGCAAAACAAGGAAACACAAACCATAACCCAGGGGCAGACCTGAGCCTGGAGTCCGCCTTGGCAGTCTGCCAAGGAAAAAGAAAAAAAGCCCGGAATTACACTGGATGAATTTATGGCCCCCTGCTGCCCGACTCCGGAGCAAAGAACCGACGAGTAGCAGGTTCGTCCTGTCAAATTTCCACCAACTCCAGTCCATGGTTTTTTGCGTTGGCTGCCAGCGTACAGTCCAGGGTCGCCATGTGGCTTGCGCCGAGTTCCAGAGCGACAGCAAGATGCAAGGCATCACCGGATCGCAGCCCGCTTTCACGTCGTCTGATCATGGCCGCGGCCTGTCTGTAGGCATTACGGCTGACCGGCACAATGCGCAGTCCGCCATCCACCAGTGAATCAAATTCCTTGCGTACCAGCTTTGCGGTTGCCTCGTTAATCCGGCCGGTGCGCAACTTGATTGATACAGCACTGGAAAATTCAGTCAACAGCCAGTCAGAGCCGGCAGGCATGTCATGCAGCCTGGCATACCAGGAGATAACCTGCTCTGTTTTCGGTTCGAGTGTCAGCAGCGCGACGATGGCGCTGGTGTCCACATATACCATCAGTAACGTTCCTCCTGGCGCATGTTTTCCACCACCGGCTCAGTCATATGCATGCTGGCGTGCAGCCTGGCAATACGCTCCAGAAAGGCCGCCTTATCGAAGTTCCTTTCAGGTATAAGAGTGATGGCGCCAGCTGGGGTAATGCTGGCCTCGACGATATCTCCCTCCTGTAAGCCGGCGGAGCGGGTGCACTCCACCGGTAAACGAACCGCCAGGCTGTTGCCCCATTTGGATATTTGCAGTTTCATGATTTGCCTCCCTTATGTATATCCGTGAGTATACATTATAGCCAGGTAAAACTCATGTCAAGCGGCACGTGCATTTTGAAGCGATGGTTGGCAAAATCAGTACATACGCCTGCAACAACAAGGACAACACGCATGTCCATTGGGTGAATGCAACGAGGTGGAACTATCCGGCTCGAAATTTAGAGGCCAGGTTGTTTTTGATATCCAGGTTGTAACTATTCATCAGGGCCCGGGGACTTTGCAAACAGGACGTAAAAATCCACCCTGTTAAACCCTGCGAAGCAGGACCGCTATGCGGTGTTTAACAGGGCGAGCTCCAAGGAAGCATAAATCAAAACCTGTACACGAGTTTTTAAACTGGAATAACTTCTATAACATTCTTCAAATCAAATTCGGTGTTTTACGGTTTTGATTAACGCTTCCTACGTCGTTCAGATCCCGCACTTACTTTTTGGCAAATATTGATTTGAAAACTGGGCAGACGTAGAAAAAGTAAGTGCGGGACCCAGTTTGCAAAGCCC
>NZ_QYZY01000253.1:0-1911 GCF_003838035.1 Desulfonatronospira sp. MSAO_Bac3
CTATACTTGTCCTTATCAGACACCAAATCCAGGATACGTTCAGACATGCTGTTTGTATCCCCATAAGGGATAATAAAGCCGTTAACACCATGCTCAATTTTATCCCAGTTAGCCCCATAATCAAACTCTATGCACGGTAACCCACACGCCATTGCCTCTATAGTCACGCTGCCGAATGTTTCGGCCTTGGAGGGAAAGAGGAAGATGTCACAGCTTTGATACAGTTTGTTAATCTGGTAATAATCAACTTTACCAGTCTGTACAAAGTTATCTGATATCCCCAGCTGTCTGGCATGCTTTTTTAGGTCAACACCGTTTTCCTGTTGCCCGGCATGAATTAAAGTCATATCTGGATTTTGCTTTAGGGCCAGAGCAAAAGCTTCCAACCCCAGGTGGAAAGACTTCTTTTTGTTATTTCTGCCCACCATAAGAATTTTAAAATGCTTCCTGGGTATATTGAACTTATTTGATACCCAGTTGTTCTTCTCAGGGTTGAAGTACTCTGTATCCACACCGTTATTTATTACTTCGACGGGAATTGATGAGTCTATTTCCTGTATCTCTTTTTTGACATGACTGCTTATGGCAATACAGGCATCAACTCTTCGCAAATTATCGCAAATCACTTTGTCTTTTTCCGGGTCCAGCCTCCATCCGTACCCGACCTCTGCATCTTTCTGAATATCTAAGCCGTGTGTTCTTAAGATAACCGGCACCCCAAACTTTTCTTTCAGCTTCAGTGCGATACTTGCCGCCTGCCAGGCAGATTGGACCAGGATAACGTCAAATTTATTTTGCTGATGTATTCTGCTGAAGTTCCTGGCCAGGTCATCTACTTTTTCAAAGCGTATAAGCTGATAATCGGCATCAATTTCTTTGTAGTTGCTTTTATATTCAGGAGCAAAGAGGCTGATATTATGACCTTTTTTAGTGAACTCTGTAGCCAGATTATGAAAAAACATCTCCATGCCAGCCTGGGCAGGCCAGAAAAAAGGAGTGATCATGGCAATATTTAAACATTCTGTTTGAGGTGGCTTTTCATCTTTCAGGATCAATCTAGCTTCGCTGTATTGATCGACAGGTTTGTCAATGTTTGAATATCTTTCGCTTTCATCAACTTTTGTTGAGTGAGTGCTGTGAACATCTCTATTTACCACATCTTCCCCGCAGCATTTCTTGACTTTTTTGCCTGAACCGCAGGGGCATTTGGCGTTGCGGCCGATTTTTTTGGCTTGAGACTTAGGCTGGGGGGGCGTCTCAGGATCTGCGGGGGCTGAAGGGGCTTGTTGTCCCTGTGTATCTGAAATTGATTGAGAGGGTTCTTTGGCTTTTTCCAGGGCGGACCTGAGCCAGCCGGCCAGGGTGTCCTGTACGGGCTGGTGGTCGAAGTCGCCTGATGGAGGAAGAAATGGGCGGTCCAGGGGGATATTGTCATTGTGGGCCAGGTTTTTAAGGAGCAGGTCTGCAATGTATGCGGCCTGGTCGGTCTGACCCAGGGCTCTTAGCACCCGGATCAGGGCCAGGTCGGTGGTTATGTGCTCATCACCGCTGTTTTTAAGGGCAGCCAGGTTTTTGCGGCTTTGCTGCAGGAGTTCGTGGCGTCTGGAATCGGAGGTGCCCTGGTCCATGGCCAGTATGTAGTCGTTTAAGGCCTGTTCGTAGTCAGGGTCGAACATGGTCGCCTGCCACTGCATGTACAGGTCCCGGGCGTAGGGCAGGGTGGCGGTGTAGGCTTGCCAGGTGGTCCTTGGGTACTGGTTGGTGGTCATGGTTTTGCCTCTTTTGTGGTCTTGTGTCATTTATTTGGCGTGTTGACAAGAAAATTTTGCTTGTTTTGTATGTTTTTGGTGGGGGATGCAAGGGGTGTGCCGGAAGAAGGCATGGGGCATAGGGCAAAGGGCATGGTGCATA
>NZ_QYZY01000254.1:0-2051 GCF_003838035.1 Desulfonatronospira sp. MSAO_Bac3
AGCCTAACAAATGAAACAAGCCCTTCAAGAGATAATACTTGATTTTCAGGAACTCCAGCTGGAGACCGGGACGCCCAGACGACTGAAGCTGGCAACCCTTCCAGGCAAGGCCAGTGTATGTATTGGGGTTCGCCGCTCCTGAAAATCATCGTGCCAATGCTGTATTTTTCCGGACTGTAAAAAAGCCGGGCAGGTTAACCTGCCCGGCTTTTTTACGGTACATGCTTTCAACTGCACATCAGGATTCTGCCTGAAGTGCCTGTGTCTCCTCGGAAGTCTTCACTGCGCAGAGCTTGCCGCACATGGAACAGGTCCGCCCGTCTTCTGCTATCTGCATCCTGCTGCGCACCAGGTCCGGATCCAGGGCGCTTTTTATCATGCCCTCCCAGTCCAGGGTCTGGCGGCAGTGAGCCATCTGCCGGTCCTTATCAGCAGCTCCGGGAAGCCCCTTGCTCAAGTCGGCTATATGCCCTGCAATCCTGGCGGCCATCACTCCCTGGTAGACATCATCCTCTGCCGGCAGAGCCAGGTGCTCGGCCGGAGTGACGTAGCACAGAAAGTCGGCCCCGGCTGCTCCGGCAACTGCTCCGCCGATTGACGAGGTTATATGGTCGTAGCCTGCAGCAATATCCGTGGGCAGGGGACCCAGGATATAAAAGGGAGCATTTCGGCAGAGCTTTTTCTGCAGCTGGATCTGGGTTTTTATTTCATTCAGGGGCACATGGCCCGGACCCTCGATCATGACCTGCACCCCGCGTTCAAAGGCCCTGCCGGCCAGCTCGGCCAGGATCATGAGCTCTTCCACCTGGGCCCCGTCCAGTGAATCTTCGATGCAGCCGGGACGAAACCCGTCCCCCAGGCTCAAGGTCACGTCATACTTTTCAGCAATATCCAAAAGGGCATCAAAGTCCTGGTACAAAGGATTTTCCTGCCCGTTGGCCCTTATCCACTGCATGTGCATGGAGCCGCCGCGGCTGACGCAGGGCATAATGCGTTTGAAATGCTCCAGCCTCTGAACCGATTGCGTGGTTATCCCGCAATGCACCGTTATATAATCCACTCCCTGGCTGCACTGCAGTTCTATTTCCCGGAACAGCTCCTCAGGAGTTATGTCGTGCATGGGCCGGCCATGCCTGAGCATTTTGGCGGCCAGTCCGTAAATGGGCACGGTACCCAGCATGACAGGGCTTTTTTTCAGAAACATCCAGCGAAGCTGGTCCAGGTCTCCGCCGGTGGAAAGATCCATTATGGAATCCGCCCCGGCCCTTAAAGCAGCCGCGAGCTTCTTCTCCTCGGCAGCCATGTCGGCGCATTCTCCGCTGGTGCCCAGATTGGCGTTGACCTTGGTCTTGAGTCCTTCGCCAATGGCTTTTATTGAGGCGAAGTCGTGCACTGCGTTTTTGGGCAGCACCGCCCTGCCCCGGGCGATGAGGCTGCAAAGATCCTCGGCGCTTATGGGCTCGCCTTCTGCCGCAGTGTGCATCTCCGGGGTGACAACCCCGGCCCTGGCCTTTTGAAGCTGTGTTTTCATGAGAGTCCTCCTGTGATGGATTTCAGGAGGGAAGAGGTAAGCTGACCTGGGGGAACACCGGCCCTGAGCAGGGTCCGGAAGTGAAAAGTCCTTGGTCGATTGCTCGCCAATCCCTCCGCCGGTATTATCCGGATCAGGTTCTTGGGGTGCTTCTCAGCCCTTATCCCGATAAGGGCGCCCCCTGGCGTTTAGATCAAGAGTAAAACATATAATCGCATACAGGGCAAGTAAAATAATTTATCATCTGAAGGTAACCATTCAGGGGGTCCTCGGTGGTGATTACTGGCACGAGGCATCCCCTGGATGGTTACCTTCAGCCCGGGAAAGTCTGTACTTGGACAGACGTCTGCGCATGGCAATCTGCACAAACCTGGAATGTATCCAGCAACTAAGTCAAAGGTAACCATTCAGGGGGTCCTCGATGTTGATAACTGGCACAAGGCCTGGGGACTGTCCCTCGCTGTGTAGGTCTGTGCAGGATCACGGAATTTTGCGCTTGTAATATTGGTGATTGTGAAGG
>NZ_QYZY01000255.1:0-2637 GCF_003838035.1 Desulfonatronospira sp. MSAO_Bac3
AGCAAGTTCCGGAAACCTGCCCTGACCCTGATCACCGCAGGCTACCTGCCCGCATTCCGGCTCAATTACTTCATGGCCCAATTCATGCAGCAGGCAGATATTGCGTCTGGTGGCGGCATTGCTCCACATGTTGGGGTTCATGGCTGGGGCAAAAAGCACTCTTCCAGGGTAGGATAATATTTGTGTGGATAAAAGATCGTCAGCGATACCTGAGGCTGCCTTGGCCATGATATTGGCGGTTGCAGGGGCCACCATGAAGGCGTGAGGAGAAAGGTGAGAACTCAGGTGGGCAAAAGGCTGTTCCAGTTGGGAGTAATCTGGGGTATATAAAGGATCAATTCCAAGGGCACTCAAAGTGAGAGGACCTATAAATGTACTGCCGGAGCTGGTGATGGTTGCACTGACTGAAATGGAAGATTTTTGAAGCAGGCGCACGAGGTCAAGGGACCTGTAGGCAGCAACACTACCGGTGATGCCCAAGTGTACCCGCTGGCCCTGGTAATGGTCAAAAATCATATATGGGCTGGAAAGCATGGCTTTGATTGCATTAACCACATGTATCAGATTTTTGGGGAGATCCAGATCTGAAGCTCGGTTCTTAACCTGCCGTCAATGATACGGATGATGCAAAGTCTGTCGTCCTTGGCAAAAGTCTGAATCTGGGTGCCATACTTTATGTAGCTTAAGAGTTCCCAGCCTTCATTAGGCAGTGCTGACAGAAAGTAGTTAAACAGGGAATTGCTGTCTACCCTGCCGGAATAGGTCAGCATTCCGGCCTTAATGCCCTGGGATTCAAAAAGAATGGAGTCATCTCTATCAATGCTCATTTCCTTGGGAATGGGTATATCCTCGAAATCATAGTAGCCATGGGCAGCAGTTTCTCTTTGTTCAGGCTCTTGGGATTCGGTTACAGGCTCAAAACTTTCCGGTTCAGGTTCCCTGGTGGCCCAGCAGCCGGATAAAATTAGGAGCATAAGAGCCACTGATAATGTTTTCCACATGCTTTTTCTCCTGTAATAATAATTAGGCTTAAATAAACATTTACAAACAGGGCTGGCCCTGCATAAAGAACCAAGTATCCACTCAGACGGGCGGAACCAGTCAAGTTTGCCTATCTGGCAGGCTGGCAACGCCTTTGTGGTGCTGTATCTGCTCAGCTCTTTTAAGGAAAGCAGGGGACAGGCACTCCGGGACCCACTTGAGCATCATTTTGTGCTTAAAATATTTCATTTTCTGGGACATCACGCCTCAGGCGTGACGGATGAGCCAGTCCCCCCTCCGGGCTGTATGCCTCCGGGCTGAAAGCCATGCTGCATGCAAAGCGCTGAACAGATACGTGGTGCTTATTTATCTGGACAACAGGTTCTGTTCAAAAGCAAAATCTTCCTGGATTTTGACCAGTTCGTCAAAGCGGATATCTGCACCGAGTACGGCCAGGATTTCATCTGTTTCACTGAATACGGGGATAGATGCAGTCAAACAAAGCTTTCCCGTGAAATGAGACTTGTAAAAGTCGGTTATATGCATTTTTCCGGTTTTAACAGGGCGAATAAACCACTCTCTGTCTGAGAGGTTGATGCCTGGTTCAACCTGCCTGTACTTGGAAAGATCGCCTATATCGCTTACATTCCAGGTCATAAGGCAACCGTTGATATCGGTAAGGTACATATACTGAATAAAGGGGTACTCCTTTAAAAATTCCTGCATCTTGCTGTTGATGCTGTCAATGTCAAGCGAGGCCATTTCAGGCTCAGCTGCCAGATCCTGAATGATTTTCTTGAGCACCCTGTGAGCAAGTTCCTTCAACTGATCAAAGGATGAAGAGAACAGTTCGGGCAGGTAGCGCCGTACCAGCTGGTCCATCTCTTCGTGTGAAAAGTTGGTGGTACGGCCCTGATTGTATGATTTTCTGATTTTCTCGTATATTTTCCCGACAGCCGGATGCCTTTTGTCCACTTTCTGGTCATCAGATAAATCCAGGTAATGGTTGATCCAGTAGGCCACGCCGGCTTTACCGGTTTTATCGGTAATAATAATGGGTATGGACCTGTGAAGAATCTGCTCAGTGTCGAAGATATTGTATATCTCCTCGTTCTTCATCAGTCCGTCTACATGAATTCCAGCACTGGTGGCATTGAAGTCCCTGCCGGCAAAAGGATAATTGGCGGGTATTTCAGCGCCGAGGTTTTTGTGGAAATACCTGGCCAGTTCAGTAATTACCGGTGTGTACGCAGCGTCATCATCGCTGGTCAGTGAGATGTATTCAATGACCAGGGCTTCCAGGGGGGCGTTGCCGGTACGCTCGCCTATTCCAAAAAGAGTGGAATTGACTGCGCTGCAGCCGTACAGCCAGGCGGTTGTGCCGTTTATAAAGGCCTTGTGAAAATCATTGTGACCATGCCATTCCAGAGCCTCCGGAGGCACCTTGGCCTCGTGGGTGAAAGCCCGGACAATTTTGGCCACACTTCTGGGCAGGGCAGATCCAGGGTAAGGTACACCGTAACCCATGGTGTCGCAAAGGCGGATTTTCACCGGCAGTCCTTTCTGCTGGGAAAGCTCCATAAGCTTCTGGGCATAAGGGATGCAGAAACCGTAAATGTCCGCCCTGGTTATGTCCTCGAAGTGGCACCTGGGGAT
>NZ_QYZY01000256.1:0-1985 GCF_003838035.1 Desulfonatronospira sp. MSAO_Bac3
AGATGACCACTTCTTCAACAGCCATGCCTTTGCCTGCCTGGACAACCGCCTTTTCAACAATTTTGACCATTCCGGCGCAACATGGGACTTCCATGGAGGCAACTGTTACGCTTTTGATGTCCGCCTGCCTGAATATTTCCGTAAGGCGCTCAACATAATCATGGCCGTCATCAAACTTGGGGCATCCAAGCATTATCTTCCTGCCGGGCAAAAGATCCTGGTGCAGTCCGGGATAGGCAACAGGTACGCAGTCAGCTGCAATCAAAAGATGTGCTCCTTTTAAAAATGGCGCATGCGGGGGGACAAGCCTGATCTGTACCGGCCAGTGAGTAAGAGCTGACTGGATGTTCTCAGTGCCCTGCGCCGGTGTATGTGCCTTATCCGGAGCAAAGTCAGCCATGACTGAACCGGGGCAGCCGCAGCCAAGCCGAGAGGCTGGTTCCGGCTTTTCCTGTGGTGACTGTCCAGCTGCTTCCTGCTCCCGCAGGCGTTCTTCCACTGCTTCCATGTCAAAGGGATCCGCCTCGCGCTTAATAACCGTGATAGCCCCCCTGGGGCAGTGGCCCAGGCAGGCCCCCAGCCCGTCGCAATACTTTTCCTCCACCAGTCTGGCCTTACCGTCCCGGATTTCAATGGCTCCTTCTTCGCATCCCGGCACGCACAGTCCGCAACCGTCGCAAAGTTCCTCATCGATTTTGACAATATCTCTAATTTCTCTGGCCAAGTTTTTTTCCTCCCTGTTTTGAAATACGAACAACTTAATACTTCACCGGGCAGGACAGTTTGCACCTGCTCCAAACAGGACTTTCCCGCCCGGCGTGAATAAGTTATGCCTCATCAGCAATGGCCGTTCCTTGACTTAAATCAAGCAGAAGGGAAAAATTCGGCTTTTATCAAAAAAATGCAGAGTCTGGGAAATGAATGCTTTCACTATCTGTCTGTCTGGAAATCAAGAAAGCCTTGGCGGCTGAAAAGGTAGTGGCCGGTATGGTGGAAGGGGCCTGGAATATGGTTTTTATCCAAGACTGCGGTAGTCAGCAGCCCCGGCACGAATGGCTGGCTGGTCGAACCGGCAGTTCAATGCAGATGGCAGGAGAGAATAATCTTACGGCTTGTGGAATCCATACTCCACGGCATTTATGTTATGCTTTTTTTCCTGACCAAGGGTTGATGTTGGTGTGGGGCCGTAATCATGCCCGGGCATAAGAATAGTCTCCTCGGGCAGTTCCATGATTCTACGGATAGAAGCCCCCAGTGTGGGCCTGTGGCTGTAGGCAAAGTCGGTGCGTCCGCTGTCGTGCACAAACAGGGTGTCCCCGGTAAATATCTGGCCGTGTCCATAATAACAGGCCCCGCCAGGAGTATGACCAGGGGTGTGCAGAACCTGCAGCCGGATCTCCTGACCGACCTGAATAATATCCCCGTCCCTGAGGGGCTCATCCACCTGTTTTTCGTAAAATGAAGCATCGGCCTCATGTATGGCCACCCGGGCTCCGGTTCTTTGCCTCAAGGATGCAGCCATGTCTGTATGATCATAATGAAAATGGGTAAGGAGAATATACTCCAGGACCAGTCCGAGGCTGCTCAGTTCTGAAAGAATCATCTCCTCATCCGACCCCGGATCAATAACTGCTGCTTTTCCGGTGCTGCTGCAGAAGAGTATATAACAGAAGTTGTCCATATTGCCCACTTTAAGCTGCTTGACCTGCATACTGCCTCCCTGTTCTTTTCTGATTACTGTATGCTCTTTAAAACCGGATTTCAATGCCCTTTTCTAAAGCAGGCTATGCCCGCAACCCATTTTTTCTCATGCAAAGGGGCGAAGATCACAATATTTCTTAAGGCCGGGAGTGACGGTTGGGAATGTCCCGGCCCAGAAGACTGGACCGGGACTGGTATAAGGAGGAGTGTCAATTATCAGTTGGCCACTTTTTCATTGAGATCCCAGATGAGGTCGCCTTCCGGATGAGGCTCCAGGTACTGCA
>NZ_QYZY01000024.1:0-9540 GCF_003838035.1 Desulfonatronospira sp. MSAO_Bac3
AGTTTGCTGAAACACCTGAACAGCTGTATGAACTAATTCAGGCTCAAAATTTTAAGGAAGCTCAAATAGTGGCCCATACACTCAAAGGTCTGGCCGCCACACTGGAAGCTGACAAGCTCAGTATGGCCGCAAGAGAGCTGGAAAACGCCCTTTCCGAAGGCAACACTGCCAACCTGGATAATCTGCTGGATAATTTAAGAATAGAGCTTTCACCGGCAGTAGAGGCAGCCAAGTCTGTGGCTGTGAAAAAAAAGACTGGAGAAACGACAGAAATACAGTTCCAGGATGCTGATCCAGAGCAGGCTCGAAGACATCTGCATGAACTTAAAGAACTTATTCGTTCCAACAACTACAGAGCCCGTAAGTATCTCGAAGACCATAAAGGAATCATTGCCAGCCCTGACAATATCAACGAAATTGAAAGTGCCTGCAAAGCTCTGGAAGAACTTGATTACCCCAGGGCAATGAAAATCCTTGAGACGCTATAGTACTACAGCGACACTTTGTGTAAATGTAAACATTCAGGGGGCAGGTACCAGCCATTAGTCATCACCGAGTACCCCCTGGAATGGTTACAAGGTAACCATTCAGGGGGACCTCGGTGGTGGTTGATGGCACAAGGCCAGGGGACTGTCCCCGCTAAGTGATGATTATGATGCTTCACAAAATTTTGCGTCTGTACTTTTCAGTTGTGCAGTAAAAGTGTCGCGGGGACTGTCCCCCTGGCCGTTATCTGCCCCTTGAATGGTTACTCATGAACCAGCTGGTTCCAAAGCTTCTCGGAAGAAGTCTTGCGGACCATGGTTAATGTCAAAGAGCCAAATTCAGAGACAGCCCCTTCCAGGGGTATGGCGTCAAAAAGCATTCTTTGGGACTGAACGATCTTTTTACCGCCAGGCCTTGGATGTCGTCCTGCAGGCAGCTCAATTGCACCCTGCCTGCTCAGCGCAAATAAAATATCCCGGCAGGCCCGGTCTTTGAGCCAGCCATTGGGCTGCTTCCAGTCCCAGTACCGGCAAAGGGCCTTGGAAATCTCTGTTCGACCTTTGTTCCAGTACAGCTGGACAAAGTGACGGATGGTTTCCAGTTCCTCAGGGCCAATGACTCGACCCCGGATAACTTGTTTTTCTGCCAAAATGCCTCCTCCTTAGTGTTGGAGAAGGCTTTAACACAAACCAGATCTAGGCGTCATAGGTTTTAGGGCAGATTTTTAATTTTTTTTACCCCCTGAATGGTTACGTTCTAATGACTTGATAAAATAGCAACCAGATCCTCAGTAATGTCTTCTTGCAGCCATATCAGGGATTACACCTTTACCTTTTATCCCGGAACATTTTGCGGTTGTGAAAGTAAAAGGAGACATCGTCCATGAGCTTGTAAAAAAGAGGCACGAACAAAATGGCCACAGTGCTGGCCAGGAGCATGCCTCCCACCACCACGGTTCCGATCACCTGGCGGCTGGCCGCTCCAGCGCCTGTGGCGAAGACCAGGGGCAAAACTCCGATAATAAAGGTCATGGCGGTCATGACGATGGGCCTGAAGCGCTGTCTGGCTGCGCTCAAGGCTGCTTCGGTGGAGTTCATGCCTTCGTTTTCCCGGTTCTGGGCGGCAAAGGCAACTATCAGGATGGCATTCTTGGCAGCCAGACCTATGAGCACCAGAAGCCCCACCTGGAAATAAATGTCATTGGGAAATCCCCTGAGCATGGCGGCCAGAGAGGCACCAAGCACCCCGAAGGGGACCGCGGAAGCCACGGCCAGGGGCAGGGTCCAGCGTTCGTACTGGGCGGCCAGGATCAATACCACCATGACCAGACCCAGCCCGAAAGCCGTGCCTCCCGCACCGGCGGCAACATCGAGCTGGAAGGCCTCTCCGATCCAGCCCAGGCTTGTCTCTCCATTCCCGATTATCTTTTCCGCCACTTCTTCCACCGCCTCCTTGGCTTCGCCGGTGGTGTAGCCCGGTGCTGCGTCAGCCATTAGCCTTGCTGCGCTGTTGACATTGTACCGGTTGATTACATCGGGTCCCACGTCCCGCTCCAGGGAGACCAGGGAGGTCAGGGGCAGCATCTGACCATGCTCAGAACGTACAAACACCTTGCTCAGGTCCTCGGGCCGGCTCCTGAAATCCTTTTCCGACTGCAGGTTCACCTGCCAGTTGCGGTCCTGCATGGTAAAATCACCTACATACAGGGTCCCGAAAGTACTCTGCATGGTTTCATATACCTGATTTACGGGGACCCCCATGTCCCTGGACTTTTCACGGTCCAGATCCGCCCGGTAATTGGGTATGTCTGTTTCCAAGGTGGTCCTGGCATTGACCAGTTCCGGCCGCTCGTTGGCTGCAGCCATGAGTTCCCAGGCCATGGCCTCCAGCTCCTCAACATCCATGTCACCGCGCACTTCCAGATAGCCTTCAACTCCCCCGGCCAGGGAAAGGCCGACAATGGGCGGAGGGACAAAGGCCAGGATATTCGCCTCCTGGATCTCCTGCCCCATACCCATGACCTTTTCGGTCATGGACTGGGCATCCTGTCCCGGTTCCTGGCGTTCATCCCAGTGAGTCAGATTCACAAACCCCATGCCCATATGGGAACGCAGGGCCATATCAAAAATATCCACCCCGGCTATCCCGGTAAAACTTTCAACCTCTTCCATCTCCATCAGGCCGTCCATAACCTTGTCCCTGGCCTGCTCAGTACGGGAAAGGGAAGAGGCAGCCGGCAGTTCCATGGCCATTATAAAGCCGCCCTGGTCCTCCTGGGGGATAAGTCCTGGAGCCATCCTGGTCACAGCATAAACTGTGGCCCCGGTAAACACTGCAAAGAGAAGGACACCAACCGCTGCATGCCGCACCATCTTGCTCACCACCCAGACATAAGCACTGGTCTGCATTTCAAATGCCCTGTTGAACCAGACAAAGGGCCTTGGCAGCCGACCGCGCTGTCTGTCCAGGAGCAGGGCGCACATGGCCGGAGTCAGGGTCAGGGCCACTACGCCCGAGACCACCACGGACACGGCAATGGTCACAGCAAACTGGCGGTAGAGCTCCCCGGTCATGCCGCCCAGAAAGGCGGAAGGGGCAAACACGGCCACCAGAACCAGGGTGGAGGCAAGTACCGCTCCAGCCACCTGCTTCATGGTTTCTATGGAAGCCTCCCTGGCCTTGAGACTTCTTTCCCGCATGAGCCTTTCCACGTTTTCCATGACAATAATGGCGTTATCCACTACTATGCCGATGGACAGCACCAGCCCGAATAGGGTGAGCAGGTTTACGGAAAAACCCATGGCCAGCATGCCGGCAAAGGTGCCTATGATGGACACCGGTATGGCGGTTACAGGAATAAGCGTGGCCCGCAGGCGCTGCAGAAAGATGAAGGTAACCAGAACCACCAGGGCCATGGCTATAAGCAGGGTAATCAGCACTTCCTGGATGGAGGCCTCAATAAATTCGGTAACGTCGTAGCCCATGGTATAGTCTAAGCCTTCGGGAAAGTGCACTGACATTTCCTCCAGGGCTTCGTTTACCACTTCAGCGGTTTCCATGGCATTGGCCCCTGGTGCCAGAAAGACCCCCATCCCCACTGCCTGCTGACCATTATATTCAGCCGAGAATCCGTAGCGCTGCGGACCCAGCTCAGCCCTGGCCACATCCCCCAGGCGCAGGGTACTCACGTTTTTCCCGGAGCGCAGGATGATATCCTCGTACTCCTCCGGCTCTGCAAGCATTTCGTCGGTGCTCACGGAGTAAGTAAAATCCACCCCTGCAGGAGCAGGGTCAGCCCCAATCCGGCCAGCTGCGTAATGCGCACTCTGCTCCCGGATGGCATCCGCCAGGTCCGACGGGGTAAGGTCGTGACGGGCCAGTTTGTCCGGGTCCTGCCAGATGCGCATGGAGTAGTCCTCGGGGGCGAATACCGAGGCCTCGCCCACACCGGGCAGGCGGTTGAGTTCTTCCAGGACGTTCATAATGGCGTAATTGGCGATAAAAAGGCTGTCCCGGCTCTCATCCGGGGAATATAGGACCGGCACCATGAGGATATTGGTGGATCTGTCCTCGGCACGTACCCCCTGGTCGCGCACCGCCTGGGGCAGCCTTGGCAGGGCGGCCTCCACCCGGTTGTTTACGTTCACCGAGGCCATATCCGGGTCAGTACCCATTTCAAAGGTGACCACTATCTGCAGTGTGCCGTCATCTGTGGTTGTGGACTCCATGTAGAGCATATCGTCCACACCGTTTATCTCCTGCTCCAGGGGCGCTGCCACCGCTTCCGCCACAACCTCTGCGCTGGCTCCGGGATAACTGGCGTTTACCACTACTTCCGGGGGAACCACTTCCGGATATTGCTCCACCGGCAAAACGCGCAGGGCTGTTGTCCCGGCCAGGACTATGATAATGGAGATGACCGAGGCGAAAATGGGGCGGTTGATAAAAAATCTGAGCATTACTTCGTCTCCGGATTTTCTGCAGGCCGGGCCTGGACCTGTTCTCCGTCCTCCAGGGCCACCTGGCCGTTGACCACCACCCTGTCCTTCTCCTGCAGTCCCTCAAAGACCGCCCAGCCGTCCTCAAGTACAGGGCCGAGCCTTACATGGCGCACCTGGGCCACGTTGTCCTCATCCAGAACAAAGACCATGGGACCTTCCTGATCCTGCCCTACAGCACTTTCCGGCACAAGAAAGACATCCTCCAGGTTCTGCAGCAGAAGACGCACACGCACAAACTGTCCGGGCATGAGTTCCTGGTCCGGATTGGCAAAAACAGCCCTGTAGGCAACCTCACCGGTATCCGGATCCACAGTACTGGCTGTAAAGTCCACAACACCTTTATGCGGATATTTTTGATCTCTGTCGGGCATAAGCCTGGCCAGAAGAACATCCAGACCTTCCCGGCCTACCCTGGCCCCTTCCAGGAGCGATTTCGGGGGGAGAGCTTCTTCCGGACCGGCTTGTGCAGCCATTCTTCTAGCCACGGCTTCTTCCTGGGGAATGGAAAAGCGAACATGCACCGGATCATTCCGGGTCATGGTGGTCAAGAGATCTCCCCAGCTTAAAAGATTACCTTCAGAGACATCCTCCATGCCGGTAATTCCGTCCACCGGGGCGCTGACCCTGGTGTAGCGCAGGTTGCGGCGGGCGTCTTCTACATTGGCCTCTGCCCTGCTCACAGCGGCTCCTGCCAGTTGATACTCGGTCCTGGCCTCGTCTCTGGTCTGCTCACTTACAGTGCCCTGCTCATACAGCCTGGAGTACCTTTTCCAGTCTCTTCTGGCATGATCATATCCGGCCCGGGCGTCTTCCAGATCCGCCCTGGCCTGGCGAAGAGCTATCTCAAAGGGTTCCTGGTCAATGACAAAAAGTTCGTCTCCCTTGCTAACTACTTCACCTTCCTGGTAAAGCTTCTCTTCCAGGATGCCCTCTACCCTGGATCTAACCTGAACGGTGCTGGAACCGTGCACCCGGGCCGGATACTGCCTGAATACCTGCACATCCGTCTTGTGTACTTCCTGGTAACTAACCTTTGAGGGAGGAGCTTCCTGCTGCTCCGACTGTTCAGGGTTGTCGCCGTTGCAGGCGCTAAGGCCTGTTATAAGCAGCACTGCCATGAAGACTGCATGGTATTTAAAAATGCGCATAAATCTGCGGGATGGCATCCATTCCTCCGTAGTGTTCCGGGCAGGAAAAGCCGGCCGGCTTTTATTTGCCCCTGATTTATCTGCTGCCGATTGTCTGTCTTTTTCTGGCCTGATCCAGAGTCCATGCCGAATGAGCAACCCACCCAAACCTGGAAAGACACTCGACTATGCTCAGGCCTTCCGTGGAATAAGTCTGTCCACCGGGCCTTTCTTCCCATGTCAGCAGGATGACAATCTCTGTCTCCCAGTCCCTGCGCAAGAAAATGCTCACTGACTCCAGTCTGTCGCTGGCACCCGGTGAAATTTCCCTGGCCTTGTCCAGGGCTTTTTTCCTGCACTTATCATTGTATGCATGCACATGTATAATTTCCGTGTAGGACATAAAAAACTCGCTTCCTCCGGGCGGACCCTGCTTGAGTAATCATTCAGTAGGTGCCGGTAATCACAAACGAGCAAAATGAAAGCATGAAAAATGCCATAAAAAATATCCTTTAAAATCAGCAAGATTTGAATATAAAAAAGCATCAGCAGTCATATTTGACCAGAATGTTTTGTCATATTTGACTTTCCACCTGCATGCTGTCACATTTGACCAGCAGCCAGGCTCGAAGCCGCCTGTCCTGTATCAATGAGCCGATGTCCACAGCGCTATTGTGCAGGCCTCTCATATTGAACATTTACAAAACCCGGGATCAACCCATGGATCAAAACATTTTTTTCCGCGAAGCCACCATGCGCATATGCGGCAGCCTTGATCTGCAAAAAGCCATGCAGAACACCCTGGAATTTATCAGCAGCTACATTCCGGCAGACGCCCTGAATATCGGTCTTATAGATCCGGAACCAGGAGTCGCCCGCAGCGTTGTGCATATTTCACCGGATGACTGGCCTGAAAGCAGGTCCACAGTATCCATGCCTCAAAACATTGTTTCTAAGTTCACCAGGGAATGGGAATCAAAGCCCGGCTTTAGAATCCTCAATGACATTTCCCTGGAAGAGCCGGCGGTGCAGGAACTTATCCGGGCCTTCTGGCCCGAGGATGTTTCCCTGCTGCGCACTGACCTGGCCCTGGAATCCAGGCGCATGGGCCTCCTTCTCCTGGTGGCTGAAGGCAAAAACAGATATACCAAAGAACATGCCCGCATCATGAGCAGCCTGAACAAGCCTTTTTCCGTGGCCCTGGCCAATGCCCTGCAATACGAAGAGGCTATCCAGCTTAAAAACATGCTTGAGGACTACAACCGGGACCTGCGAAGTGAGCTGAGCGGCCTGAGCGCAGACAACAGGATCGTGGGTGCAGAATTCGGCCTGAGGCAAGTCATGCGCATGGTACGCCAGGTTGCCCCCCTGGAAAGCCCTGTGCTGCTGCAGGGCGAGACCGGGACAGGCAAGGAGATTTTTGCCAATGCCCTGCACGCGGCATCTCTCAGGTCGGACGGGCCATTTATAAAGGTAAACTGCGGCGGACTGCCGGAGTCCCTTGTAGACAGCGAGCTTTTCGGACATGAAAAAGGGGCGTTTACCGGTGCTATATCCAGAAACAGGGGCAGATTTGAGCGGGCGGACAAGGGGACCATTTTCCTGGATGAGATAGGTGAACTTCCCTTAAACATCCAGGCCAAGCTATTAAGAGTCCTGCAGCAAAACGAAATAGAACGTGTTGGAGGATCACGGACCATCCCGGTGGATGTCCGGATAATCAGTGCCACTCATCGCAACCTGGAACAGATGGTGCAGAAAGGTGAATTCAGGGAAGATCTCTGGTTCAGGCTGAATGTTTTTCCCATAATGATTCCTCCCCTGCGGCAGCGTCCCCAGGACCTGCCCGCCCTTCTGGATCATCTTATATCCAGAAAATGCAGGGAGATGAAAATCACCAGGGAAATCCGCATCCCTTCCGGGACAATAGACAGGCTGAAAAAGCGGGCCTGGCCGGGCAATGTCCGTGAACTGCAGAACCTGGTGGAACGCACACTGATTCAGGCCCATGCAGACAACCCGGACTCCGCAGTCCTGAACCTGGACCTTGCCGTCAGCGGGCAAAAAAGCATCGAGACAAACTTAGAAACCAGCGGCAACACACAGGTACTCACCTTTGAAGAGGCGGCTGCCCGCCATATAAAAAAGGCCCTGGAAGTTGCCCGGGGCAAGATTACCGGCCCGGGCGGAGCAGCGGAAATTCTGGGCCTCAATCCCAGTACGTTGAGGGGCAAAATGCGCAAACTGAATATCAGTCCATGATCCCGGCACCTGCTCCAGGGCTCCGGGGACCAGCCCGGCAGGCCACCTGCCCCGGGTCGATACATCTGCAGCCTTGTCATGGAAAACAAAATGAACCACAGAAAAAGCTTGCGTATTCACGGCCAAACATGCCTATACCAAAAACAGGCCTGACCGGCTCTTCTTCAAAGGGTCAGTGCCCTGACATGGCCAATAAAATAATACAGAAAGGAAAACGGTCCAAACCCTTATCCTGCCGGGACCAGGTGACTAATGGGACTTAAGAATTCATTGCAGCGGGTTTATATCTGCAGCGCAGCCTATGATGACCGCCTGGATGAAGTGGTGGAAAAAATCCTGGAGGTCTTTCCCCGGGAAAGAAAAGACAGGCTTATACTGGTCAAACCCAATATCCTGGGGCCCCACGCACCGGAAAAAGCTGTCACCACCCATCCCATGCTGGTAAAAAGCGTGGTCCGGGTCCTTGAGAAAAAAGGAGCCCGGGTTATTGTCGGCGACAATCCCGGCATGGGGGGATACGGCAAGGCTTTGCACTCGGCCCGCAAATGCGGCGTGCTTGAATGCGCCGGCCAATGTTTTGTCAACCTGGGACACAATCCGGTTCGAAAAGATATCCATTCAGACTACTTCAGCCAGGCCACCATATCCAGGGAAGTCCTGGAAGCAGACGAGGTCATTAACCTGCCCAAACTCAAGACCCATTCTTTGACAGTACTCACCGGGGCGGTAAAAAACACATTCGGCTACGTTGTGGGGGCAGACAAAATGTACCTGCATGCAAGCTGTCCTTCAGCAGCAGATTTTGCCCGGGGCCTTCTGGACATTTACCAGGTACGCCCACCGGAACTGAACATCATGGATGCAGTGCGGGCCATGCAGGGCAACGGGCCTTCCAACGGCACCCCGGTTTATCTGAACCGGATTCTGGCCTCGGACAATGCTGTCAGCCTGGATGCAGCTGCGACTCACATGCTGGGCATCAGACCTTCCCAGGTGCCGCACCTGGATTTTGCAGGCAAAATGGGACTTGGAGAAACAGACCCGGAAAAAATGAATATAAAAGGGTCCCTGGAAAAAATCCCTGGCTTTAAGTTTCCCGGGACGTTTATCCCCGGAATAACAGGGCTCGTGTTGAATCGCTACCTTTCCAGGTGGGCCAACTGCCTGCCTGAAGTAGTCAGCTCCAGGTGCATCTCCTGCGGGATCTGTGCCGGGCACTGTCCAGTGGGCGCAATGAGCATGTCTTCCAGCGGACCGGTGCTGGACAGGGACAAATGCATCAACTGCTACTGCTGTCAGGAAATGTGCCCTGAAGACGCCATCAGGCTTTCAGGCAGGTTTTTGCGTTTGCTTGGAAGAGGCTCTCGCCGGGAGTGAAACGCAATTAGAACGAACCACTCCCGGCCTTAAGAAGTATGGGAGTAAGGGCGTATGGGAGTATGGAAGTATGGGAGTAAAGGAGTCAAAATATCCTTACGCCCATACTCCCATACACCCATACTTTCTTCCTAAGGCGGGCCATGCCCGCAACCCAATAAATAAAAGAGTTTTTTGACAGGATTAACAGGATTAAGAGATTGATTAAGAGAAAAACATTTTTGTCCTGGCCGGAAGCCAGGCCAAAAGGTAATCACTCCAGCACTCACTTTTTTCCGGCACTCATG
>NZ_QYZY01000257.1:0-1664 GCF_003838035.1 Desulfonatronospira sp. MSAO_Bac3
ATCGCTGCGGGAGTCCAGGTTCATTATTTTGTCCACCCTGGTAGTGGCTTCAGGCGAGGACTGAAAATCATCCAGGCGGATGTCGCCTGGTGCACCCTGGATCTCCACTCCGGTCTCAGTCTGGATTATTTCTTCCTCGTCTGCCACACCGGGAGGATCTTCGCGAACCTCCCAGCCCTGAACGATATTGTTGTTGGGATCCACCAGGTAACCATCCTCATCAAACCTGAAGTTCCCGGCTCTGGTATACATGTTTTCGTCGGTGCCCCTGGCGCTGACCTGAAAGAACCCGTTGCCGCCTATGGCCACGTCGGTGGCTTCATTGGTGCTTTCCAGAGACCCCTGGGAAAAATCGTTCATGACCGCGCCGATGCCCACACCGCGGCCCACCTGGCCCACGCCGGCCCCGGTATTTATATCCTGGCTCATGAAGTCCTCGAAATGCATTCGCGAGCCCTTGAAGCCCACCGTGCTCACATTGGAAATGTTGTTGCCGATGGTACCCATTTTTTCCCCGTGGCCCTTGAGACCGCTTACTCCGGTATACATGGAAGATGATAAACCCATAACCGCCTCCTGTTATTTATCTTCTGTATTGTTATTGTTGCTGTTGCTGCTTCCGTCTCCCACCACCTCGCTCACATCAGCAAAGCGAAGCATGCGGCCGTCGCTGAGGCGCAGGTGGGGCTGGCCGTCCTTGTCCTGGACCCCGGATACACGCCCGGTCATCTCGGTATTGACCATAACCGGCTCCCCATTGGGTCCTTCAGCGCTTATGCTTACGCTGTAATTTCCGTCGGGAGCTTCGGCACCGTCAAAGTTCAGCCCGTCCCATTCAAACTCGTAATCACCGGACTGGCGGGCTGACTTCTCCACCGTGCGCACCATATTCCCGTTTTCGTCATAAATATTAAAATAAAGGTTCTGGGCAGTGTCCTCCAGGTTGTAGAATATCTTGGAAGCTCCTGACCCGTCCTTGGAAATCCCGTCTCCGTCAGCGCGGATCTCCTTGCCGATAAAGCCCACCGCCCCCAGCATCTCCTGGCGGGCCTGGTTCTCGTTCATGGATTCCATGCCCTCGGAGATGTTGGTCAACTGCTCCAGGCTGGAAAACTGGGCCAGCTGGGCCACGAACTCCTTGTCATCCATGGGGTCCAGGGGGTCCTGGTTTTCCAGCTGGGTGATCAGGAGCTTTAGAAAATCCATCTTGCCCAGTTCCGCCGGATCTTCGTCTCTGGGAATCTCGTCATTTGCGAAATCCCGTTCGTATCCGCCCAGGAGATTGCTTGCTGCGCCTATATCCATTTTTTCCTCCAGGTATTTAAAAATTTTGTATTGTTAAATCCGGCATCTTCCGGGAACCGCAAACACCGGAATTGCAGACCCTGGCCGCTTCACGCCCGCCAGGTCCCTCAGGCAAAAATGCTTAGTCCTGTGCTGGACATGTTCTTGCCGAAAACAGTTTCCTGCTTCTGGGGCTTGAAAAGCCCCTTGCCCTCCTGCTCCATTTCCCTGAGCCTGGCCTTTTCCATGGCCTTTTTCATACGGTCCCTGGCCTTGTTGTGCTCCTCGCGGCCCTGCCATGAACCCGGCTGATTATCCGGCTGCTGGGTATGCACATCTATCTTGCCCACGCGTAGCCCCTGCTGCTCCAGGCTGCTGCG
>NZ_QYZY01000258.1:0-1409 GCF_003838035.1 Desulfonatronospira sp. MSAO_Bac3
GATCCGACAAAAAGTACTTGATGGTGCTGTCGTGAATATTTGTCGTGCTCATGCTGGTATAATACTCCCTTCAAGGCAGGCTGGCAAGCACTTTCACAAAGATCTCAACTTAGGATCTGTTACGATATAAGTGTTATATTTGTCTTATTGTTCCCACGCTCTGCGTGGGAACATTCCCTGGACGCTCAGCGTCCACAATGACCGCAGGAGCGGTCGGGCTACGCTCCCACGCAGAGCGTGGGAGCGATAAACCCCCAGATTATGCAAACATTATGTAACACATATTTTATGACAAACCCTAATTTATTACGAAAACAGATTTTTCCTGGGTTAGAGATTGAAATGTTTGACATTTATCCCGCGATGAGCAAAACTTGTTTTCAGGTTTAAGTCGCGGCGGATTTGTCCGATATATTGGGTAAGGCGCCAGTCGAAACCAACGGAGGTACCCATGCAGATAAAAGGATTTCCCACCGGGATTCAGACATATGAGCAGTCCAAGACAGAAAAGACCAAGGCGGACAAGGGCTCCAGCCAGAGTTCATCTCAGGCCCAGAGCGGAGACAGGGTCACCTTGTCCCAGGGGGCGAAGCTGCACCAGACCGCCATGAAGGCGGCAGGCAACAGTGATGAAGTCAGGATGGAAAAGGTACAGAATCTCAAGGAGCGGGTTGCAGACGGATCATATCAGCCGGATGCCCGCAGGACCGCCGAGAAGATGATCCGCGAAGATCTTGAAAACTGGATGGGTGGAGCTACAAATGAGTAATATCGGAGTGGTCGGGCACACTTCTTAATTCCGAAAGAAGTACCCGGCTTCTTGTTCCCGGCTCGGCCTGCACACTCTGCAGGCCGAGCTTTTTTTTGGAATTTATCACTATAGGACCGCTGAGATTCAGGGTGGCGGATTCTGGGTTGCCGCTGGGAATGGAAACAGTAACCATGATGGCCAGATCTTTTTTGTCTTCCACCTGAAGAACATTCTCCTCCACGCTGCTCAGGCGCACCTCGAACTCCCTGATAAACGAGAAAGGATCAGCCACAAGCAGGCCCAGCCTGGAATCATCCAGACTCTGCAGCAGCAGAAAAGGCGAATCCGGCTTTATCTGCAGCAGGGCGAACTCCTTGAAGCGCTCCATCCCGATGAGACCGCGGGGAAAGTGAATGGACTTGTCCTCCTCCAGGATGAACTGTCCCAGTCTTGTGTCTACTTTTTTCTGTTCTGTCTGGTCCATAAGTCAGCTGCCGCCATAAAGTCCTGGGAACAGGCCAGTATAGCCTGCTCGTTTTCCTGTTGAATCTTTTTGAACACCTCTTCCCGGTACACCGGCAGGTCTTCGGGCACTTCTATGCCCAGCTTGACCTGTTTGCCCTTCATGCTCAGCACGGATATGATTATGTCCTCGCCC
>NZ_QYZY01000259.1:0-8161 GCF_003838035.1 Desulfonatronospira sp. MSAO_Bac3
CCCAGCACTCACTTTAATAATTTCGGTTTCATCACAAGCAAACAAATGGAAAAGTGAGTGCTGGGTCAGCGTAGCTGGTTTCACTGGGATGTGCAACGAAGTTGCCCGTGCCAAAAAAATCCTCTCCGGCACGGGAAGCCTTCAGGCTTCACACTGGTGCTCCGCACACACGGTTTTGAAGAATAAAAGATCCCCAGCAAGGCATTACCCGCCTGGCAGACAGGCAAATTGGCATATCTCCCCCCCTGAAGAGTTACATCAGTATGAGGCTCTTGTCGGGGTCGGTATCGGGATCGGCATCGGTATCGAAGGTTTTGGGTTTTTAACCCGCTTGATTATCACTTCTATTTTTTCCGAAGCCGATACCGATCCCGACTCCGACTTCGATAAAGATCACACGAATCGGTTTTGACAGGGAGCAGCCCCGGGGGTTGTTCCCTGTTTTTATTTCTGGCAGAAAAGGGGCAAAGGAGAATATTTATGAGCAAAGTATATTTTTGGAACCTGCGGGCCTCGCGCAAGATGCCCTATGACCTGCGCCTGAAAAAGCTGCTGAAGAAGATCGACCTGGGTTCCATGCTGGAGCCGGGCATGCTCACTGCGGTAAAGATCCATTTCGGGGAAGGAGGCACCACCGGTTTTGTTTCCCCTCTGTGGGTCAGACCCGTGGTGGAATTTATAAAGAAGACCGGGGCCAGGCCATTTCTCACCGATACCAACACCCTTTACGTGGGCAACAGGGGGGAGGCCGTATCCCACCATATGCAGGCCGCTTTGCACGGCTTCGATCCCAGCGTGCTGGGAGCTCCGGTGATCATCGCCGACGGGCTCAGGAGCAACAACCAGAGGAAAGTGCAATTTCAGGGCAAGCACCTTTCCGATTTTTTTCTGGCAGGGGATATTCTGGATGCCGATTTCATGGTCAATGTCAGCCATTTCAAGGGCCATGAACTTTCCGGGTTCGGCGGAGCCCTGAAAAACCTGGCCATGGGCTGCGCCACCAGGCAGGGCAAAATGCACCAGCATTCCGGCCTGGCCCCCAGGGTGGATGATTCCCATTGCCAGGGCTGCGGCCTGTGCATGCAGGTCTGTGCATCCGGTGCTCTGACTCTTGTTGACGAGAAGGTGCGCATGGACCCGGAAAAATGCGTGGGCTGTGCTGCCTGCATTCTGGTGTGCAAAACAGGAGCCCTGCAGATCAACTGGGAGACAGAAGGCAATGCCTTCCTGGAGCGCATGATGGAGTACTCTGCTGCTGTACTTTCCCGGAAAAAAGACAAGTGCGTGCATATAAATTATATTTTCAACGTCACCCCGGACTGCGACTGTCCGGGATTCAGCGATGCCCCTCTGTGCCCGGATCTGGGGGTTCTGGCCTCCCTGGATCCGGTGGCCCTGGACAGGGCCTGCCTGGACCTGGTGAACCAGGCCCAGCCTTTGCATCCCAGTGCTTTGCCCAAAGATATAACACCGGGCCAGGACAAGTTTACTGCAGCGCATCCCAAGACCAACGGCTCTCACGCCCTGGACTATGCACATGATCTGGGCCTTGGATCACAGAGCTATGAACTGGCTGGGATTTAAGCTCCGGCTCAGGCCAACAAAGTACTGGACATGCCGTAATGTTATGTATTAAAATTATTTTTTCAGAAATTGAAAGGGAGGATTGAAATAATGAGCAGGCACAAGAAGATTGAACGTCACAAGGAAATTGACCGGCGCCGCCGCAGAAAGAAAAAACGCCTCAAACAGCGCAAGAAAGAAGCTATCCAGGCCGCGGGCAAGGCCTAGCCGCTCCGGGATGGTTTTTAAGACTGGACCTTTAGCCCTGATAAGTTGAGCGCCGGCAGGCACCATGAGTCTTGACAAAACTTTTTTTGGCAATAAATGATCTCTGCATTGTATGACTATGTTTTGCCAGGTTTTTGTTCAAAATATTCTGGAGTAGCTTACAGTCAGACGCTTAAATAAAACATCAGGAAGATATATTTTCAAACCTGTCAAGGAGGAAAAAATGCCCATCTACGAGTACAGGTGCAACGAATGCCAACAGCTTTTTGAGGAGTGGCAGAAGGACTTCAAGGAACGTGAGGTCAACTGCCCCATTTGCGGGGGCGCATCTTCAAGACTTATTTCCAATTCAGCCTTTGTGCTTAAAGGCAGTGGCTGGTATGTGACGGATTACTGCAACCGCAAAAGCGAGGTCGGCAACGGCAACGGCAAAACCACCGCCAAAAACGGCGAAGCCAAGAGCGATAACTCGGCCTCGACCAGTTCAGAAAGCAGTACCCCGTCATCCCAGGACACATCCAACACTTAACTTTTAAAAGGCAGCTTTCAAGCTGCCTTTTTTGAACTATAAGCTGAGATTCAATTCCTGCACCTCCACAGGTTAAGTCTGCAGGGCCTTAAACAGCCCTGAAAATCCGCCTGGAAACTGACCATGATAGAAAGATATACCCGAAAGGAAATGGGTGAGCTCTGGACCCAGGAGAAAAGATTCAGGGCCTGGCTGGAAGTGGAACTGGCCATCTGCGAAGCCTGGCATGAACTGGGTGCAATCCCGGCTCAGGACATGGAAAATATCCGTGCCAGGGCCGACTTTAATCTGGACCGCATTCTGGAAATCGAAGAGCGGACCAGGCACGATGTCATCGCCTTTCTAACAGCTGTGGAAGAAAAGGTAGGGCCTTCGGCCAGATATATTCACCTGGGATGCACTTCCTCGGATATTGTGGATACTGCCAATGCCCTTTTGCTCTACAGGGCAGGGGAGATAATCGCCAAAGCCCTGGAGGGGCTTCTTCAGTCTCTGGACCGGATATCCCACGAGTACAAGGGCCGGCTCATGATGGGGCGTACTCACGGCATTCATGCCGAGCCCATCAGTTTCGGGCAGAAAATGGCCGGTTTTTATGCTGAAATGCGCAGACACGAGGCCAGGTGGCAAAGGGCGCTGGAGCAGATCCGGGTGGGCAAGATATCCGGTGCAGTGGGCACTTATGCCCATCTGGACCCCCGGCTGGAAGAGCTGGCCTGCCGGAAGCTGGGTCTTGAGGTGGACCCTGTATCCACCCAGATAGTGCAGCGCGATCGCTATGCTGAGTATTTCACCGCTCTGGCCCTGATGGCAGGTGGTATTGAGCGTCTGTGCGTGGAGCTCAGACACTTGCAGCGCACCGAAGTACTGGAAGCCGAAGAAGGCTTTTCCAAGGGGCAGAAGGGGTCTTCAGCCATGCCGCACAAGAAGAATCCCATTTCCGCTGAGAACCTCACCGGACTGTCCCGGCTGGTGCGAAGCAATGCCCTGGCAGCCATGGAAAACATGGCCCTGTGGCACGAACGCGATATCAGTCATTCCTCTGTGGAAAGGGTGATCATGCCCGATTCCACCATCCTTATCCACTACATGCTTACCAGGCTCACGAACCTTCTGGACAAGCTGCAGGTAAATGACGCCAATATGGAGTACAACCTGGATCTTTCCATGGGGCTTTACTTTTCCCAGAGAGTTCTGCTGGCCCTGGTGGAAAAGGGTCTGGAGCGGCAAAAGGCCTATGAACTGGTGCAGGAGGATGCCATGTACTGCTGGGAGAACAAGGTATATTTTCCCGACAGGATCCGGGAGAACCAGGAGATCCTTAAGCATATTCCACTGGATGAGCTGGATGCAGTCTTTGATATGGGCTACTATCTCAAGCATGAAGACTTAGTATTTCAGAGGGTGTTTAAATAGTGCAAAATTTTGACGCAAAGTCCAGGCTGGCTGAGCTGCTTTACAATAAGTCTTATCAGGAAGGGAATTTCACCCTGACCTCCGGCAAAAAAAGCGATTATTATTTCGACTGCAAGCAGACCGCCCTGCATCCAGAAGGCGCTTTTCTACTGGGGCGTATTTTCTTAGATATGCTTTATACTTATGATAACTATCCGGAAGGGGTGGGCGGCATGACCCTGGGTGCTGATCCGCTGGTGAGTGCCGTCACAGTCATGTCCTATCTTGATAATCGTCCTCTGCCCGGTTTTATTGTCCGGAAAAAGGCCAAGGGGCATGGTACAGGACAATTCCTGGAGGGTATGGCCAATTTCAGCCCGGGGCAAAGGGTCTGTATGCTGGAAGATGTGATAACCACTGGAGGCACACTTTTATCCGCCTGCGAGAGAGTCCGTGATGCCGGTCTGGAAATCGGTCCCATACTCTGCGTTCTGGACCGTGAAGAGGGCGGTTCGGAAAACATAGTCCGGGCCGGTTTTGACCTCAAGTGCATATTTACTCGCCAGAGTCTGCTTAGAGCAGCAAAAGGGGGTTAAATGCCACCATGGGGCAAGATAACCATTTTTCTGGTCCTGGTTTTGCTGCTGGCCGGCTGCCGTGGACATAAGGCAGCGGAGTTTTTATGGCCGGACCTGGGCGATCCTTACGTGCAGACCACCAATGAGTGGACCAGAAAGGATTCCCTGCATTCGGGCCTGGATACGGAGATCATTGCCAGGGCCACCTACAAGAGCCCGGAATGGATGCAGGCCTACATAAAGAAGAGGGCCGAAGTATATGGACTGACTTCTGATGAAAAAGAGCAGCTGCGGCAAAACCTGGAAGACTCCCTGGAACACGAAACCCGTTTTTTCCTGGCCCTGGCCAAGGGGCATAAGGCCAGGGGCAGCTTAAAATTCGACGATCCCCTGTGGTCAATATTTCTGCTGCACGAGGGCAGAAAAATATATCCCTTAGAGATTCGTGAAAGCAGGGAGCCCCTGGCAAAACTGGAATCGTTCTATCCTTACGTCAACAGGTGGCAGGATCATTATGTCCTGAGATTCCCCCCGGTAAACGGGGACTCCATTGACTTAGTCATGTCCGGCCCCCTGGGCAGGGTGGAACTTAACTGGTGAGGTATTCTTGCGAACCATTCTTTTTTTATTGTTGATCCTTACGTGGTCCCTGCCGGCCATGGCCTGGGAACCGTTGATAACAGGTGATTCAAGGGCCCCGGAAGATCTGTTCGTCGTGGATAAGAAAAACCAGACATTTTTCATTTTTTCAAACAAAAGCCCCCTGCGCAAAGAGTATAAATGGGAAGTCACTACTGGTGAGGGAGTGGGTGACAAGGAGGTCGAGGGGGATCTCAAGACTCCTGAAGGCATATATTTTATTGAGCGCCAAATAGATACCAGGCACCTGGACCGCGATCTATACGGTGAGATGGGGCTTACCCTGAATTATCCCAACCCGGTGGACAGGGCCAAGGGAAAGACAGGGTTCGGCATCTGGCTGCATGGGCGGGGAAAGGAAGTTGTGCCCTTTGATACCGAAGGCTGCGTGGCCATGGATATGAAGTACATGCACAGGCTGGAGGATATGGTGCAGCTTCAGAACACGCCGGTGGTTATTACCTCTACCATGAGCTGGGAAGAAGACGAGATAGAGCTGGAAAAGTCCCGCAAGATTGCGGATTTGAGTCTAGACTGGGCAGCAGCCTGGAGTGACGGAACAGGGGAATACTTTGAGTTTTATTTACCTGACAGGTTTGCCAGAAGCAGCGGCAAAAGTTTTTCCAGCTTCAAAAATCACAAACAGGGTCTTTTCAATACCTACGACTGGATGGATGTATACATAGAGCAGCCCAAGGTTCTGGCAGGGCCAGATTACTGGGTCAGCTACTTCGGGCAGGTATTCAATTCCTCGGGCTTTTTCTCCAGCGGTGTAAAGCGGTTGTACTGGCAAAAGGATGAAGCCGGCGATTTAAGGATTGTGGGAGAAGAGTTCAGAAATTACAACAAGCCCGGCCTGAAAGACAGTTATATTAAGGACAGGGGACAAAGGCTCAAGCAGGTAGTTGAAAAATGGCGGCAGGCCTGGCTGGAAGCAGATGTTGACAAGTACGCCTCCTTTTATCACCCCGAGGCTGTGCAGGGAAATGTAAGAGGGCTGGACAGCATCCTGAAGGATAAGAAGGATCTCTGGGAACGCGGCAACGAGCCGGCCGAGATTGAAATATCTGATATAGAGGCCCATGTGGGCAGAGATGGGTTTGAGGTTCGTTTCAAGCAGGAATACGCAAGCCGGTCGGGATACAGCGACAAGGGGATAAAAACACTGCAGTTTGTTCCCGGTTCCGGGGACAGCTGGCTTATTCTGCGCGAGGACTGGAGAGAGACGGGATAATGAGCAAGAAGTACAGCGTTATCCTGATGCGTGATGATACTTCCGTCAGAAAATTCCGGATACGTCCTTTCTGGATCAAGTTTTTTATTGCCTTGTTTTTTCTTGCCGTGACCGCTGCTGCACTGGGGGGTTATTTTACCATCACTTTTTACCAGGAAAAGAGGCATGTCAGAGAAGATCTGCAGGTTGTCTCCAAAAACCTGGAACAGACTGCTGAAGAACTGGAAAAAAAGAGAAACATCCAGAAAATTTTCGAGACCTACGAGTCCCAAGACCTGCATTCCTTTTTGACTGTCAACGATACCAGGCGCAACATTGTCCCTCCGGTGGACCTGGTAGAAGTATTCGAATACAAAGACAGGGGCATTGTCGGGGTGGATAATGTCCAGGCCGGTTTTAACGGTGACCGGATGCGTGTGCGCCTTGACGTCAACAACATGGCTGAAGGAGAAACCATAAGCGGACGTATATTTCTGCACCTTGTGCGCAGGGATGGTCAACAGGTGGACCTTGACCTGGACCATGACGACCTTGATTACGCCATATCAAGGTTTAAAAACGTGGATGTGACTTTTGAACTGCCGGAAGAACTAAGCCCGGAAAGTATATTCGCCTTGAGAGTCAAGGCCAGGGATGATGACAGGCGTCTTCTTTACAGCGAGACCTTCCCCCTCTCCCAGATTCAGGTTTCCTGACCTTTTTTCCAGGTCCCCCGGAGTTGTAAAATCACCTGTCCAGCCCGGGGGCAGACAAAATACATGCCCGGGCCATGCCAGCATATAGGCATGCAGATACATTTCAGCATACCCTGAATCTTTGCCGTATTTGCCATCGCCTATAACAGGATGACCGCTGAGGGACAGCTGGGTTCTGATCTGGTGCGTGCGTCCGGTGATAATTCGGATCTGGACAAGGGTTTTATCCCGGCTGGAGGCTATGGACCTGACCCGGGAAAGAGCAGGTCTGCCCTCCGGGGAAGGCTGCATTTTTTCAAAAGTTTTTATCAGCCTGTGCTCCAGATTTACCCACCTTGATGGCCAGGAGCCATGAACCCATGCCAGATAGGTCTTCTCCACCAGGTTTTTTTTCCACATGGCCTGAATTCTTCTGAGCCAGGCGTAGTTTTTGGCTGCCAGAAGAAGGCCTGAAGTCTCCTTGTCCAGCCTGTGTACCAGTGCAGGGGAGAAGTCTGCCCCGGCATAGTGCTTGCGAAGGCGAAGAACCATGTTGTCCCTGCGGGCCGATGTTCCGGAGTGCACCGGCACTCCGGCGGGCTTGTCAAGGACAGTGAAATCCGGGTTTTCAAATACGATTTGCAGCTCTCCGGCCCTTTGAGGGTCGTCACCGGTCTCCGGAAAATGCGGGGGAATGCGGACAGTATCCCCGGCATAGACCCGGTCATAAGGCTTCTTCCTCTTACTGTTGACCCGGACCTGTCCAGTGCGGATAAGGCGCATGAGCCCAGATCCGGGAAATTCTCTGCCCAGCCGCCTTTTAAGGTAGGAGAAAAGCTTCTGCCCGGATTCCGTGGCGGAAACCAGGCACTGCTGTGCTGTCTGCTTCTGCATATCTTGCATGTAACTACAATTTCAGTGACTTACTCCTGAAACCCTGTCATAAAAAACAAGAACCACGCTAAGAAACGTGGCAGGCCTTTGAACCACGAAGGCACAAAGGACACAAAGTAAGAAAGCACAAAGGGTTTTGGTTTTCATTTGCCGAGAAGACGGTAAATGAAAAGGCAGCCTTTTTGAAAACCGTTGCCCGGTTTTCAAAAAATACCCTCCTCACTGTTTTAAACTTAGTGACCTTCGTGTCTTTGTGGTTCAATAATCCTCTTCTTTGGGTTGCGGGCAAAGCCCGTTTTAGTCATTTTATGAGTACATCACGGTATACTCCCCTCCTTGGTTAAGGAGGGGCCGGGGGTGGTTCGATCTAAATAATAACTTCCATATTTTCCAGTGATTCGCAGGTTCTGCAGTGTCCAGCACACAC
>NZ_QYZY01000260.1:0-6332 GCF_003838035.1 Desulfonatronospira sp. MSAO_Bac3
GGCAGGAAAGCTTGGCAGGATGCGTGGCTGGACGCGTGAATGATATCTGCATTTTTCATTCCCCGACTTTTTGCAGGTGCATCATATTTCGAAAGTAAATGATTACAGGTGAGAGGCAAAGCCTTAAGGGATGTTCAAAATACCAATATACCGTTAATGTTCAGTGACTTAACAGTTGAAAGCCTGTTATAAAAAACAAGAATCTTTAGACAGGATTAACAGGATGGAGTGATTACCTTTTGGCCTGGCTTCCGGCCAGGACAAAAATATTTTTCTCTTAATCCATCTCTTAATCCTGTTAATCCTGTCAAAAAACTCTTCTCTTTATTGTTGCGGGCAAAGCATCACTATGGCGGTATATCAGTATTGTTCTAGTCCCTAAAGACACTGATCAGGGTAGGATATATATGGAGGATTATGCAGCCGGGTGAAAAAGAACAGAACAACCTGTCCGGAAGCAGCCTTTTGCAGGTGCGCAGTCTGTGTATAGACTTCGAATCCCATGGTGAGGTACACCGGGCTGTGGACGGCGTGTCTTTTTCCATTGCCCCGGGAGAGGTCCTGGCGGTGGTGGGGGAGTCCGGCAGCGGCAAGAGTGTTACCGGACTGTCCCTGACCGGTCTTCTGCCTCCGCCTCCGGGATGCCGGGTGGGCGGTGAAGTGCTCTACCAGGGCCGCAATCTGCTTGAGTGCAGCGCCAGGGAGCTGAGGCAGTACCGGGGCAAGCAGATAGCTTATGTCTTTCAGGAGCCGGGCACTGCTCTGAACCCGGTTTTTACCATAGGCCACCAGATCGCCGAGGCCATCCGCCTGCATCGCCCCGAAGTAAAAGATATAAAAGCAGAAATCGTAAAGGCACTGGACATGGTCAAGATTCATGAGCCTGAAAGGCGTTTTGAGGATTATCCGCATCAGCTGAGCGGCGGCATGCAGCAAAGAGTGATGATAGCCATGGCCCTGGCCTGCAACCCCAGGCTCCTGGTGGCGGACGAGCCCACCACAGCCCTGGATGTGACCATCCAGGCCCAGATAATAAACCTTCTAAGGGAGCTGCGGGAAAGACTGGGCATGTCCATCATGCTCATTACCCACAATTTCGGCATTGTGTCCGGATTTGCAGACAGGGTGGCGGTAATGCGCCATGGCAGGATCGTGGAGCAAAAAGAGACGTCGGTGATTCTCAAAAGCCCGGAGCATCCCTACACTAAGGCCCTCATAGGCTGCATTCCTGTTCTGGGACGCAAGCTGCGCAGACTGCCCACCATAGAATCCGAAACCAGGCAGGAACAAGAGCATGGCCATGCCTGATGCACAAACTGACATGAGCCCGGCGGGGGAGGCGGTTCAGGACAAACCCGGGCACACCGGGGACAGGACTTCAGCCCCGGCCCTGGTGCAGGTTAAAAATCTCAAGGTGTATTTCCCTGTTTACGGAGGTCTGTTCAGGCGGGTGCGGGGCTACATGCGGGCTGTGGATGATGTGGGTTTTAGTGTTCCGGAGGGCTCCACCGTGGGCCTGGTGGGGGAGTCAGGCAGCGGCAAGACCACCACAGGACGCAGTATGGTCAGGCTTATTCAGCCCACCGCCGGAGAAATCCTCTACCGGGGCAGTGATGTAGTCGGCCTGAGCAAACGCGAATTTTTCCCCTACCGCAAAAAGATGCAGATGATCTTTCAGGATCCCTTCAACTCCCTCAACCCCAGGATGAGCGTGGAAAAGATCCTCACAGAGCCCCTGGGCATCCACTTTCCCCGGATGAGTGCAGATGAAAGGCACATGCGCTGCGCCCGGCTCATGGAGATGGTAGGGCTCAAGCCTGATCAGCTGCGGCGCTATCCCCACGAGTTCAGCGGCGGACAGCGCCAGCGCATAGGCATAGCCAGGGCCCTGGCCGTGGAGCCGGAATTTATCATCTGCGACGAACCGGTAAGCGCCCTGGACGTATCCGTGCAGGCCACCATAATCAATCTGCTGCAGGATCTGCAGGAAGAGCTGGGGCTTACTTACCTGTTCATCGCCCATGACCTGGCAGTAGTGGAGCACATAAGCGATTATGTCCTGGTGATGCACCAGGGCCGGATCGTGGAACAGGCAAGCTCGGAAGTTATTTACAGTGCACCGCAGCATCCGTATACTATAAAGCTGTTGCAGGCTGTACCGGGATTGTAGAGCACTTCATCAGTCTTGACATTCTGCCTCTGCAGTGTACGTTCAAGTGTATATTGCAGAAGGGCAGGACCATAAAGCCTGTTGTTTTAACTGTTTTTAGCTGTATAAAAAGAAAAAAGAGAGTCTAAACCCGGCTGCGGGCACATCCCCTGTTGGAAGGTTTGCAGGCTGAAAATTCATGCTGGAACTTTTAAGAATAAAAAACCTGGCCCTTATCCAGGACATGGAACTGGAATTCGACCCGGGGCTGAACGTGCTTACCGGTGAATCCGGGGCGGGCAAATCCTTTATCCTCAAGGCCCTGGATTTTATCCTGGGGGAAAAGATGTCCGCTTCCATGGTCCGTGCCGGGGAGGACAAGGCCGTGGTGGAGGCGGTCTTTGTCCTGGATGGGGAGGAGTATATCATCAAGCGCGAGCTTGCGGCCAGGACTTCGCGCAGCCGGTTTTACCTGAACGATTCCCTGAGTTCCCAGGACCGCATCCAGTCCCTGCGGGACAGTCTTCTTATCTATACCAGCCAGCACGGGCAGCAGAAACTTTTGAAGCCTGCCTACCATGTAAGGATCCTTGACGGATTCCTGGAAAACCCCGGAGTACTGCAGAAAAAGGACGAACTCTTGGAGAGCATGAACCAGGTCCTGGACAGAAAAAAAGAGATCCAGGGCAGGCTGGCCGAGCTTGAAGAGAAAAAAGAACTCCTGGAGTATCAGAAAGCCAGGATTGACGAGGTGCATCCCGAGGCAGGGGAGGAAGATGACCTCCTGGCCCGGCGAGATGAGATAAAATCCAGGGCGGACCTGGCCCAGGACGTGCAAAAGGGTCTGGACATCCTGCATTCGCCCCAGGGAAGTCTCCTGGATGGCATACGCCAGCTCTGCCGCATAGCCGAGCGTATGGAAGCCCTGGATGAAGGGTATGCCAGGCAGGCCGGGGAACTGGAGAACGCTGCCGCAGCACTGGAAGATTTTGACCGGGTCCTTCGAAGCACAAGGGTGCATGACGAAGAGGCGGAACTGGAAAAGGTGGAATCCAGGCTGTGGGAGCTGAACCAGCTGAAAAGAAAGCTTGGGCGCAGCCTGGATGAAATCCTGGACATGGAGCGAGAGATCCAGGAGCATCTTTCTTTTCTGGACCAGGGCCGCCTGGACCTGAAGCAGCTGGAGCGCCAGGAGGCCGGCCTGGCCCGGGAACTGGACCAGGCCGCAGGAGAGCTCAACCAGGAGCGCAGGAAATGCGCCGGTGAGCTGGCCTCCAGGCTGGAAAAGGAGCTTCAGTGCCTGGGGTTTTCAGAGCATATCCGGGTGGAGTTTCAATTTTCCCCTGTGGAAATTTATCCGGGCATCAATGAAGACAGGCCAAGGCTATTGTGGATACCCAACCCGGGTCAGCCGGCCCAGCCCTTAGACAAGATCGCTTCCGGAGGCGAGCTTTCCAGGTTTTTGCTGGCCCTGGTAGGGCTGCGTTCGGAAAAGGGCATGCCCACCCTTTTATTTGACGAGGTGGATGCAGGTATCGGGGGAGGCACCCTGATCCAGGTGGGACAAAGGATCCAGGAACTGTCCCGCAACCGGCAGATTCTCCTGATAACCCACTGGCCGCAGCTGGCGGACCTGGCCGACTGTCATTTCATGGTGCAAAAAGAGGTCTACAGTGACCAGACCTATACCCTGTGTTCCAGGCTGGACGCTGAGCAGTCCAGAAGCGAGCTTGCGCGTATGGCTGGGGAAGGCGGATGAGTGAAGACGGATGTCAGCCTTCCACGCTTGCTCGTCCGGGACCGAATCTGCGAGTAAATGGATAAGGAAGTGGTTATTAGAACGAACCACCCCCGGCCCCTCCTTAACCAAGGAGGGGAGAAGGCTGTGCTGTACGCAAAAAAATGACAAACTTGTATGACAGCAACATGCTGAACTTAATGAATTGAAATTATGATTATTTAGAAGAGGACAGAAGTTCGAGTGGCTTAGGACCTGTGGGAACAAGAAGGGTCTCTTGGGCGGAAGTACTTACAACCTGCAACTTAAAACTTTATAAATTTCATGCATAAAAGCACTCAGACAAAATCGCGCTCCTGCGACAGGGTCAGGCTTTTGGGGCTGGACTTTGCCGCAAACCCGGATTTTGTTCATCTTTACCTTGAGCCGCCTTCCTGGGACTACACCCCGGGGCAGTTCGTCATGCTCAGGCCGGAAAAATGGGGCCAGGACCCGGTCTGGCCCAGGCCCTTTTCCATCTGCGAAAAGACCCGGGAATACGTGCGCATCTTTATGCAGGTGGTGGGACGGGGAACCAGTCTTTTGAGCAGTGCTGCACCGGACAGTGAAATCAACATGTGGGGTCCGCTGGGGCGCGGGTTCAGGCTCTCCCCTGAAAAACGCTACCTGATCCTGGCCGGTGGTATGGGCATCGCTCCTTTTATCGGCCTTTGCAAGGAGCATCCCTATCCCGGCAAGCTGAGCCTTATCTTTGGTCATCGCATGGACCGGTCCTGCTACCCCTTTGATGAACTGCCCGGGGAGATGCAGCGCCAGAATATGCGCCAGACGAACCAGGAAGACATGGAGCATTTCGGGCGGGTCCTCAGGGAGCAGATATCCCGGTTTGCTTCCAGGGGAGAGATCCTGGCCTGCGGTCCCATGCCTTTTCTGCAGGTGGTGCAGAAGCATGTGCTGGAAGCAGGGGCCTCGGCCCAGCTTTCGGTGGAGACCAGAATGGCCTGCGGAGTAGGTGCCTGCCTGGGATGCGTGGTTGAGACGCGCAGCCAGGGTCTGGTACAGAGCTGTGTACAAGGACCGGTCTTTGATGCCGGGGAACTGGTGTTGTAGCTATGGATATAAGTGTCGATCTGGGCGGACTCCGCCTCAAAAATCCCATCATGAGCGCATCCGGGACCTTTGGCTATGGCCTGGAATTTTCTCCCTACGGAGACCTGCAAAAGCTGGGAGCCATCGTGGTCAAAGGCCTGTCCCTGCATCCTCGAAGCGGCAATCCCACACCGCGCATCACTGAAACACCCTGCGGCATGCTAAACGCCATAGGCCTGCAAAATGTGGGGGTGGAAAAATTTCTTGCACAGAAGCTTCCCTTTCTGCCTGCGGATGAAACCCCGGTGGTAGCCAATCTCTATGCCCAGGGTGCTGAAGAATTCGTGGAGCTGGCGGCAATCCTGGGGGATGCACCCCGAGTGGGGGCCCTGGAGGTGAATATATCGTGTCCCAATGTGCGCTGCGGCGGGGTGCAGTTCGGCCAGGACCCCGAGGCCGCGGCATCCGTCACCCGGGAAGTGCGCAGGGCCAGCCCGGACAAGCCGCTGATCATCAAGCTAAGCCCCAATGTCACGGATATCAGGGTCATTGCCCGGGCGGTGCGGGATGCCGGCGCGGATGTTATTTCCCTGATAAACACCCTGGGGGGCATGGCAGTGGATATCCACAGCAGAAAGCCCAGGCTGGCCAATATAGTGGGCGGTCTTTCCGGTCCCGCTGTGAAGCCGGTGGCCCTGAAGATGGTCTACGAGGTCTGCAGCGAAGTGGATATCCCGGTTATCGGCCTGGGGGGCATCTGCAACGCCCGGGACGTGCTGGAATTCATCATGGTGGGGGCCCACGCGGTGCAGGTGGGCACGGCCAATTTCATGCGTCCGGACCTGATTTTCGACCTGGTGGACGAGCTGCCGGGCCTGCTGGCTGAACTGGGTGCAGAGTCTCTCGAGGACTTCAGAGGTTCTCTGGAAACTCAATGAAATATTCATAACGAACCACCCCCGGCCCCTCCTTAGCCAAGGAGGGGAGCAGTCCGTGCTGGAAATTTCATTTTTTGCATTTGAGCCAGGAACCAGGAACCAGAAAATAGTTGTTCAGGTGCTTAGTATAAATTTTATAACAACCTGCTGGTAACTGATTTTTTTCACTGGGTCTGCTCCTCTGGACAGGATACAGGCCCGGTGTGAACTCCCCTCCTTAGCCAAGGAGGGGCCGGGGGTGGTTGTATGAAATCCCTTCATTACCCCAATCAACCATTAGCAGATAACTGGACTGTCACCATTCAGGGGGTCCTCGATGTTGATAACTGGCACAAGGCCTGGGGACTGTCCCTCGCTGTGTAGGTCTGTGCAGGATCACGGAATTTTGCGCTTGTAATATTGGTGATTGTGAAGGCAA
>NZ_QYZY01000261.1:0-1163 GCF_003838035.1 Desulfonatronospira sp. MSAO_Bac3
CAGGTTCCGGTTCCTCATCACCCAGGTCCAGCCTGAACAGGTTTACCGTACCCAGGTCCCGGTCGGACATGAATATCAAGGTTTCTTCACCTGCCCAGCGGGCCATTCCGTCGTCTCCATCCCGGGTGGTTATGGCCTCAAACCTGTCTTCCTCCCCGTGATGCACCCAGATGTTCATGGCATCCGGACCCCGGTAGTGGCGCTTGTTCCAGTCGTGATAAAATCCTCCTCTGGTGAATACGGTCTTACTGCCGCTTGGTGAAAGCCTTGGTTCGGAACCGAAGGCCTGGTGCAGCCTCTGGTGCTGCCCGCCTTCGGGGGGCAGTCTGTAGGGGCGGTGCTCCCGGTACACGTCCGCCTCCAGCAGACCGGAAAAGGTAATCACCTCCCGGCCCTCTTCATCCATGGACCAGTCCGGATTGCGCATGAACCGGTCGCTGTGGGTCAACTGCTTTACCTGAGTACCATCCTCCCGGATACGCCACAGATTCATGTAGCCGTCGCGCATGGAAGTAAAGACCAGAGACTCCCCGTCCGGACTCCAGCTGGAATGCAGATCGTCATGCCTGTGACGGGTGAGACGTCTGGCATCTCCCCCCTGGATGCCGGCCAGCCAGAGATCTCCGCCTGAACTGAAAGCTATCCTGGAACCGTCCGGGCTAATGGAAGGAAAACGCGGCAGATCCACAGCTCCGGACCCTGCCCAGGCAGTCCCTGCATAAAGCAAAAACACAAGGAGCATGCCTGCTGTCGATAAAGCCCCCAAAAATTTTGATCCCCTTGAACCTGTCCTGCAAAGCATCCTGATGATGCACGAAGATACACAATTATTCATAAATACCCTGACCATCTTCCGGCCTTCTTTATCAATTCTTGGAGTCTGGACTCTCATTTACTGGCTGATCACTCTCTTTATTCCAAATTGCAATCAATATGATTTCTCCAGACAGTCTGGATATCATTCTAAGTTCGGAAAACCGCCCCACAGAAAAAGAATTTTACCACCCCGGTTGAATGGAAGAAATTCAACGGGGCAGGCAGAGGGCACAGAGAGGCACAGAGTCACGACAAAGAGGGCTTTTCTCTGTGAACCTCTGTGATCTCTGTGGTGTCAAATATTTGATGACAACGGGCATAAAGATCATCTTGAATGCAAGTCGGAA
>NZ_QYZY01000262.1:0-11229 GCF_003838035.1 Desulfonatronospira sp. MSAO_Bac3
CCTTCACAATCACCAATATTACAAGCGCAAAATTCCGTGATCCTGCACAGACCTACACAGCGAGGGACAGTCCCCAGGCCTTGTGCCAGTTATCAACATCGAGGACCCCCTGAATGGTTACAGAAGCCTCCAATCTGAGATTAATTCAAACATGCCGGCCTGATAGGCCTTTCATTTCTTTGCTTTCTGTCGCATGTATGTGCAAAAAGACTCTTTTTCTTATGCACTAATGTATCTACAGAAATAATATATTGCTTGTTTTCTTATCATTATTTTCTATTAATCAATATTTTTTAATGTAACGTCTAACATATTTCCATCATTATAATTACCAATAGTAATTTTTACTTTCTATCGTTTTTGCAAATAGATATCCATGACTATTTAATCAATTATTATATACTGTTTAAACAGTGATGCCTGCTTTTTCAAAAATTTATAACTCAGCAATTTTATCAGTACGTTCTATGAATTTATAACTTATTGAAAGATTATTGTTTTTTCTGCACACACATCGTTGGTCCAGATATTGCTTTGTCCAGGAGTAATTTTACGCTTACTTGCATTTTATCCTGGCTTCTAAAGAATTTTTCTGGATAAACACCCTGTCCTTTACGAGCAATTCTCCTCTCAGGTTTTTATCACAGTCAAGGTCAAGCGAGAAACGTCATAAAATGACGGATAGGGGCAGATAGTCCCGTAAAATTTAACAGCTTGCTAATAAGTCTGAATGCTTGAACATGCAAACTATAACGATGAACTGCTGAAAAGCCAAAGTTATTAACCATCAACCAGGGAGGCGTTTTGTAATGATTAACAAAGTATCAGGAAAATCACTGTCCATTTTGGCTTTAGTATTGTTCCTTTTTCTGGCTGGAGGATGTCTTAACAAGGAACCGGCAACCCAGGCGGGATACCAGCCGGGCCAGCCCATTCCCAGTGTGGAGGTGGAAGTTGATGTTCCCAATCCGTTTCATACTTATGTTGATGCATATTTCGTCAAGTCCATCGTCTGCGACAATCTGATCCAGGAGGAGCCCAGGGATGACGTATTGCTTATTGACTCCAGGCCTAAGCGCCCACGCTATGACCGGGGCCATATTCCAAGCGCTGTGAGCCTGCCGGACAGCGAGTTTGAGGAGAAAGCAGACCAGGTATTGCCAGATGACAAGTCCGTACTCCTGCTCTTCCACTGTCAGGATACTGCCTGCCGTTTGAGCCATGATTCAGCCTGGAAAGCTGAAGAAATGGGCTATGAAAATGTGGTTGTATATCCCGAGGGCAATGCCGACTGGGAAGATCGCGGCTTCAAGACCTGGACCATAGATGACATAACTGAGCCGGACGAAGCTGATGTTGCCGCTAAAGAGCGTGCCGAAGAACCCTCAGAGCCCTCGGATATAAAGGAAGGGGATTTTCCGGGGTCCATTGAGGAAGAGTTTTTCAAGGAGGTTCTTGCCACAGACCCTGACAGCATCCAGTTGATCGATGTCCGGGAAGAAGATGAATTTGAAAAGGGGCATATTCCAGGGGCTGTGCGCATGAATGTGGCAGAAATCCGGGAGGCCATGGATGATTTCGATACATCGGAAAAACCCATTGTTCTTATTTGCGCCACAGGTGCCCGCAGCGGAGAGGCCTACTTTACCTTTGACGACTTACGACCGGAGCTGGATGTTTACTATCTTGACGCCAGTATTTCTTACAAAGACGATGGAAGTTATGAGATAGATTAAAAAGCCTGCACCCGACGGGCATAGTGGAACAGGCCAGGGAATATCGTAGAGCAAGGTCCGGGATGCATGAAGTGTCCCGGGCCTTTTCTGCTGTGGCCCTTGATAATCAGGATAAGCGTAAGCATTCAGGGAGTCTTCAGTGGTAGCTTCTGGCACTCACGCCTCTGGCGTGACCGGGGACTGTCCCGCACTTATTTATGGTGGACATAACCAAAGATTGCATAGACAGACATAATAGTTCATCCCTTGTTAAATTGAAATTATCAATTTGATAAACACCTTTCCTCATTGTAAAGTCCCTTTGATTTTCTTTCTGTAACAGGTTTATCCTGCAATTTCTCACTGGCTATTAACAGTTTGGCCCTTTTTAAGGAAAGCAGGGGACGGGCACCTCCAAACCTTTTTCCGAAGGATGACTGGCACGTTTAAAAACAAGTGCGGGGAGGGCCAGTCCTCATGCCACATGTAACTGTTAAAGTCTGTCATTAAAAAATGATTTTTTGTCTCAATCAGGTGACGATGAGCCATTGCTTTCGGGCCGCGAAAAGATATTTTGCAGGGCTCTCAATTTAAAAAATCAAATCCATGCTGATAATTGAGCGGTATTATGAGTGAAACCTTTCCGGAACACTGGGAATTCGACGATGAGTTTGACGGCGGTGAGGAGACCTGCGGCAGGGTGATCATTAATCTATATACCTATCTCAAACCCATGCCTCCGGGCTACCGCATCCTGCTCATCTCCAAAGATCCGGCGGCACCGTATGAGTTTCCAGCCTGGTGCCGCATGACCGGCAACGCCCTTTTGGACATGTCTCATCCCTATTATCTTGTGGAATATAAACCCCAACTGAAAAAGGAGTAAACTATGGCTGAAAAATTCTGCGTGACCATCACCCATTGCAGAACCGACGGAGACAAGGCCACATTGGGCTTTGTAGTGGCCAATGCCGCCCAGGGCAGCGAAAAGGAGACCATGATTTTCCTCAGTTGCGACGGAGTATACTGCGCTGTCAAAGGCGAGGCTGAAAAGATTGACGAAGGAACCCCTTTTGCTCCTCTCAAGGAACTGGTTACCAAGTTTGTCAACGCAGGCGGCAAGATATGGGTTTGCACCCCGTGCTTGAAAAAAAGAGGCCTGACAGAAGACGATCTGGTTGAAGGGGCAACCCCGGCCGGAGGTGCGGCCCTGGTGGAGTGGCTGGCTTCAGGGTCGCCCAGTGTAGCCTATTAATCTTTAAGATCAGCCGGCATGGTATCCGCTTTTCAAAGCGGATACCATGCCCTGCGAGGTGTTTATGACCCAGGAAAAGGAAAATATAAGCGTGGATGATATCACCCCGGATCATATGTTCGATGGAGGAGACCTGGACTGTGGATCAGGGCTGAGCCTTATGATCAAGGAAAACATGCTCAAGGTGCCCGTGGGGGGTATACTGGAGTTGCGCAGCCGGGATGCCACTGTAAAAGACGATCTTCCCCCCTGGTGCCGGCTGGCCAGCCATGAATACCTGGGGCATAAGGACGATGACGGGTTTGTGCGCTACTTCGTCCGCCGGGGCCGGCCGGAGTCCGCGGGGAAAGAAGAGGTATCCGAGGAAGAAGCCTTAGAACAGGACAAACAAAAGGCCAGGGAATACGAATGGCGGGTCAGGACGCGTTCTACAGGATCCCAGAAGAGCACTGTCTATTGCCGCAATTTTTCCTGGAACATGGGCCAGCCCATAAGCTTTGAAGAAAAGGACGAACATCCCTGTTCGGTGGAAGCCCTGCTGGGAGCCTTGGGCGGAGCCCTGGCTTCAGGGTATGCCACTGAGTGCTCCAAAGAGGGCATAGAGGTGGACGACATCGAAATCACTGTGCGGGGCAGGCTGACCAATGTCCTGGCCCATGTGGGGCTGGAAGAAGGGGATCCCGGCTTTGGCGAGATCGAGGTCAAGTGCTATGCCTCCAGCATGGATGACGAGGAAAAAGTTCGAGATGCCTGGGGCAAAACAGTCAAACGCTCACCCCTGGCGGCTACCCTGGCTAAGGGAACGGAGCTTAAAATCAAACTAATGGTGGTTTAGTCATGTTTACTACTACTCAAGTGGGCAGCTGGCCCCGCTCAAAGAAAATGCTCAAGGCCCTGCGGGACCATCGTCTGGGCAGAATGTCTAAGGAAGAGTTTCACAGCATTGCCGATGACGAGGTTGCAAGAACTGTTGAGATCCAGGAAAAAGCCGGCCTGGACATCCTGGTGGACGGGGAGCACCGCAGGGATAATTTTTATTCTTTCATCACGGACAAGGTGGAAGGCACAAAACTCATGTCCCTGGCGGAAATGCTGGACGAGGTGGAGGATAAGTCAGGTTTTGAAGAAATGCTGGACAAGCTGGATGTTCCGGCCTCGGCCATCCGCAATCCCACATGCGTGGGACGCATGCAGAGACGCGAACCCTTGGCTCTGAATGATTTTTTGTTCGTCAAGACCCTGACCGACAAGCCGGTCAAGGTAACCCTGCCCGGTCCGTATCTGCTTTCCCGGTCCATGTGGGTGACCAGGTATGCCGGAAAGTTCTACAAAGACCAGTTTGAAATGGGCGACGATGTTGTCCATATCCTGCGCAGCGAGCTTGAGGAGCTTGCTCAGGCCGGGTGCGAATTCGTCCAGTTCGACGAGCCTGTTCTCACGGAAATAGTCATGTCCCAGGAGTGCGGCAGACGTACCTTTATGTGAGCCACCCTGGCCACCCGCCGTGACGTGGGTGAGGAACTGGATTACGCTGCCGAGCTTATGAACAGGATTATTGATGGTATCAGTGGGCCGCGCACAGGTATTCACATCTGCCGGGGCAACTGGAGCACCCGGGAAGACGTCCTGCTCACCGGTGATTATGAACCGCTCCTGCCGGCTTTGACCAAGATGAAGGTGCATCAGTACGTGCTGGAGTATGCCACCCCCAGGGCCGGGGAAATAAAGGTTGTTGGAGAGGCCCTCTCGGGCAGTATACCAGGGACGGATATCCCCAGAGAACTGGGGCTGGGAGTGGTCAACCCCCGCACCACCGAGGCCGAGACCCCGGAAGAAATCATGGACAAGACCAGGCTTGCCCTGCAGCATTATCGTCCGGAACAGCTTTTTTTGAACACGGATTGTGGTTTCGGATGTTTTGCCAACCGCTGCGTAAATGTGGAAGAAGTGGCCACGGCCAAGATACGCTCCATTGCTGAAGCGGCCAGGAGACTGAGGAAAGAATTTTCTTGATTTTTGGGAACCATTCACTGAAGAAATGTGCTCCAGGGTACGGGAATTCGGCAAACAGGACGTAAAAACTCACTCCAAGGAAGCGTAAATCAAAACCTATACACTGATTTGATAACCAGGGTATATTCTGTAACATGCCTTGAATCAGGTTCGGTGTTTTACGGTTTTGATTAACGCTTCCTACGTCGTTCAGATCCCGCACTTACTTTCTGGCAAATCTTGATTTGAAAATTGATCAGACATAGAAAAAGTAAGTGCGGGACCCAGTTTGCCGAACCCCCGTACCCTAGCTGTTGGGCCACAGATGATGAATAGGTACGATTTTTGAGGACTGGACCGCTATTAGCATGATCCAGCAGTAACTGAACCAAGTACAAGGAAAAGAAATGAGCAGACATGAAAAAGTGGATTGCCGGGGGCTGCCCTGCCCCCAGCCGGTACTCAAAAGCAGGGAAATTATCGACTCGATAAACCCGGATACCCTGCAGGTGCAGGTGGACAACGAACCGGCCCTGGAAAATGTATCCAGATTTTTGTCCACCCAGGGTTACGCCCTGGAAAAACCGGAAAAAAACGGCGACATCTGGACCATCCATGCCAGCAGAGGCGAAGCGCCGGCAACCGGATCCCATGAAGCTGCCGCACCCGGGCCCGGGGCAGGTGAAACCCTGCGCACCATGGTATTTGTGTCCACCAGCAGGCTGGGTTCGGGTGACGATGAATTGGGATCAAAACTCATGCAGAACTTCATCAAGACCCTGCCGGAGATGGGCAGCAGTCTGTGGATGCTTGTTTTTGTCAATTCCGGGGTCAAGCTGGCTGTAAAAGACAGCCCGGTGCTGGAGACCGTGCAGAGGCTGGAAGAAAACCAGGTAAAAGTCCTGGTCTGCGGCACCTGTCTGGAGTTTTTCGGACTCACCGATGCCAAGGATGCCGGTCAGACCACCAACATGCTGGACATCATCACGGCCATGAGCCACGCGGACAAGGTGATTACAGTTTGATGCCACAACTGCTCACCTTGTAAACGTCAAGCATGTCAGCTGTCAGTGGTCAGGATGCGGGCTGCATTTTGCTAACCTGTCCATAGGTGACTCCATTTCGGCTCTTGACATGTCTTCAATATTGAATGATCATATTACACATAAAACATTGAATCATGAAAGGAGTGAAAGGAGCGTTTCATGAGCCGAGCTACAACGACGATGACTGTTCGCCTCAGCGGCGCACTCAGCGAATTCGTTACCGCGAATGTGGGTGAGCATGGCGCCTACGAGAATGTTAGCGAATATGTGCGAGACCTGATCCGACGAGACAAGGAACGTAAGGAAGCGGACACGTTCGAGCGCCTCAAGGCCGAGCTGACTCACGCCTACGCAGCACCCGAAGCATCGTATCACCCGCTGACGGCGGCGGAGGTAATTGCACGCAACCGGAACCGGGCCTGACACGGCATGACCAAAGCCAATATTCGCATCCAGGATGCTGCGTCCTACCGTCTTGACGAGATATACCATCACACCCTCAACCGCTGGGGCATGCAGCAGGCCGACCGCTATATTACCGGCCTGTTTGATGCCTTCAACGGCATTGCGGATCACAGAACCTTATCGCGCCCCGTTCCGGCCGAGTTCGGTATCGAAGGCTACTTCTTCCGCTATGAACGTCATTTCGTTTATTGGCGCTGGCTTTCAAACGGTGACATCGGCATTGTGACAATACTGCATGAGCGGATGCACCAGATCGACCGTTTCCGGGAAGACTTCGGCGTGTAGTGTTTTGCCTCTTTATAGCCCAAAGGCTGGAATTGCCGCCTGTTTTCGTTTTGTTCCTCCAGGCGGCGTTTTGCGCAGAAAACGTGGTCTGCCCCCACTGGCTCTAAAAGCATGAGTGTAAGGCGGATTACAGGCCGCTGACAGGCTGCTTGGGCTCTTTATTCTTCAAAAGCTGTGTGTGTAAAGCACCTGCCTGCCCGATAGAATTTCGCAGGACAGCAAAGCGCATTTTAGCCGGGTGTACGCCTGAAGGCTTCCCGTGCCAGAGAAGATTGTTTTTGGCACCCCAGTTGAATGCCCTGCGGGCTAGCTCATTGAGCTATTCAATCACGCCATAGGCGTGACAGGCAGGCTGCTGTGGGCTGCAAATCCTAGTGAAACCGGCTACTTCAAAATATTTCTTTCATGTAGCTAAATTCGCCACTCTGCTTGTTACCGTCAAGCATGTCAGCTGTCAGTGGTGAGGATGCGGGCTGCATTTTGCCATCCTGTCACTTTGATTTCTTTGCGAATCATCTCAGCCTTTCCGCCATGGATCAGAACTGGTGAAAAGGCTGTCTTGCCTGCCAGCTTCAACCAGTGCTCCAGGTTTGTAAAAAAATCCCTGTTGACAGTCTGGCCTGACTTGATCTCTATGGGCATGAGGCTGCCTCCGAAGTCTGCAATAACATCTATTTCCCTGCCGTTGCTGTCCCGCCAGAAATACAGTTCCACATTCAGCAGGAAATTGAAGCAGGCTTTCTTGAGCTCCGAGACCACAAATGTCTCAAAGATTGCGCCCCGCAGGGGGTGGAAGGCCAGCTGCTGTGCATTTTGAATTCCCAGCAGCCTGCACATTAGTCCTGTATCATAAAAGTATATCTTGGGAGACTTGACCAGGCGCTTACGGAAGTTGGCGTGATGCGGATAAAGCCTGAAGAGTATGAAGCTTGTCTCCAGGACGGTTATCCATGATCTGGCGGTATTGTGCGTAATTCCGCAATCAGTGGCCAGGGCGGACAGGTTCAGGATCTGTCCGCTGCGTCCAGCACAAAGGCGTAAAAAACGCTGAAAAGCCTCCAGGTTCTGGACCTCAAGAATCTGCCTGACATCACGTTCCAAATAGGCGGTTATATATGCCGGCATCCAGATATCAGGGGTCAGGTTGCGGTCATACAGGGGCGGGTATCCGCCGGCGAAAAGGAGGTCATCGAGTTCGAGACTGGATGCAGAAGATCTTTTCACCTCTTCCAGTGAGAAGGGCAGCAGCTGCACAAAGGCTGTGCGGCCGGCCAGAGACTGGGTTACGTCAGACATCAGGCCGAAGTGTTGCGAACCTGTAAGGATAAACATTCCCATCCGACCATGTTCGTCCATATGCGTCTGAAGATAGGACAAGATTTCAGGTGCCCGCTGAATCTCGTCAAGAACGGCTCCCTGAGCAGTCCTGCTCAAAAATCCCCGTGGATCATCAAGGGCGAGCTGACGCATATCAGGGTCTTCCAGGGAAAAGTACGGTTTTTGGGAGAAGATGGCTCTGGCAAGAGTGGTTTTCCCGGATTGGCGGGGTCCGGTAATGGTTACAGCAGGAAAGCCCTGCAGCAGCCTGAGAATTGTTGCTTCAGCATCGCGCCTGATCATGCAGAGATATTATCCACTTTATGCAAATTGTCAATGCTGTTTACAATCTGCATAAAAACATGTCGGACACCAGCTGTGTAAGCACATATAACCAGTGAATCACGCTGAAGCTTGTCCAGGGAACGCTGAGACCAAGCCTGGCATTATCCCCTCAGGGTGGCCTTCAGGCGCAGGGGGTGCAGCAGGAGATCCAGGGCGTGATTGATATCCCGGCAGAGTACATCAGCGGCTGACAGTGCCGCCAATGCTGCACCTTCTTCCTGGATAAGAGCTATGCCCAGGCAGGCCTGTTCCAGCATGAGCCGGTCGTTGCGGCCGTTGCCCACTGCTGCAGAATTCATGGCCCCGGTTTTTTGCAGGTAATCAGCCTTGGCCCGGGCCTGATCACCTTCTTGGATAAGATGAAACCTGCACTCCAGTCCGGCAAGCCTTTCCTGAGCCCGGCCGAAGGTATCCGCTGTAAGGACATGTATTGCAAGCTCGGTGGAAAGCTTTTGCAGTCTGGGCAGGACCCCGTCCAGGATCTCTCCATCCAGGGCCAGGGTGCCGTTGTAGTCCAGGAGCAGATGGGCAAGGTCGATTTTTACATATCCCGGGATATTTACCGAAAGCATGGGGGTATCCTTATCATCTTTATTTCGGGCTTTAATTTGCTTTAATACTTTCTTGCTGCATCTGCCTGAGCCTGTCCGGTATACGCCACTTTTTCAGCAGCCTGGCCGAGGCCTCCGGCACAAGGTGTTCCCAGTTCTGATCTTTGAGTATCAACTCCCTGATGTCCTGGGCGCTGATGCCTTTTTGCTCCGGATTCACTTCCCACAAGACATGGGTATTCAGGCCCAGGGACCTGAACTGCTCAAGCTTCTGCCTGCCCCAGCCGTCGTATATGGACAGCACGAACAGGGCGTCCATGGGCACATAATGCCTGAACAGCTCCGGCCTGGTGATGGGCAGAGGGGTGATGGTCATTTCCTGATGGGAAAGGCCTGCCTCCAGTAGTACTTCCCGGACCAGGACCAGGCGCTCGAAGTAGGTCAATGGGTTGGACATGACATGAGAGCGACCCGGGTCCACTTCCACGGAATTGGTCAGCACCGGATCGGGGTTGGTGATACCCACCACCAGGTGCCTGCACATGGCCTTGCCGGCCAGAAGGTATTTCAAGTGATCGTTGTGCAGGATCTGAAATCTGCCGTGTATCACTGCTGTATCATAGACGTTCATAATGTTCAGGGTCCTGTTCTGCTGGTTTGCCCGGGGCATAGTCAAGAGATGTTCCAGTCACATTGCGTCCAAGAAAACGCTCCAGGATACTGCGCGAGGGCATGGCCAGGTGCAGGTCCTGCAGTTCGATGGTCCACCACTTGCAATCTGTCTGCAAAAGGCGTGTGAGCATCTCCTGCAGAGGAGCAATGTCTTTAATGGGATGATGCCCCAGGTGGTCTTCCCTTCCGTAAACATGCACCTCATAAAGACTGGAGCCAAACAGGTCAACCATATCCGCAGGGGTAATCAGGTTGTCCCGCACCATGGAACATCCCCGGGCATGTCCTGTATCCATGGTGATCATGGCCCCGGAGGCCTTTGCCCACTCAAGTATCTTGTAGGGATCAGATCCGTGGCCCAGCCTCAGGTTTTCCAGGCAGACGGTTATGCCTTTTTTGCCGGCGAATTCCACCAGCTTAGACAGGTTGTCCCGGATATGGCTTTCCCTGATGGGAACCGCCGGGCCAAGTCCTGTATGCACGGTAACCACCGGCTCTCCCAGGCCGTGCATCTTCTTTATGGTCTCTAAGTGCACTTGCAGGGCTTTTTCTGCTTCATGCCGATCTGCATGCCCCATTTCCCAGCCGAAGTACCTGGTGTGAAAGCGCACAGGTATGTCCCGGCGCAGAAAGGGCAGCACACTCCCGGGCAAAAGATCCGGTCTCAGGGGGTCCGGCGAAAATTCCAGGCCATGGGAGGCTTTTGCGGCCCGCTCAAGCTTTGAAGCAGAGTCTGAATAATCAGCAGTAAAGGCCAGTATGGGCATTGGATGAATGTTGTCCGGCATGAATAAGTCGTGATGGTTATGAAACAAAAAGCCTGGCAAGCTAAAGTTCTGGTTAAAATCAGCCAGCTTCCTGCATAGCTCCTGCAAGACAGGGCAGCAGGTGGCCTATACTGTAGGCCGGGGTGGGCCGTCCCAGTACCCCGAGATGCCTGTTGGTCAGGGCTGACTTATGGCAAGCCGCCGGGATGTCCTTGCCGGCCATAAGCCTGGAAGTAACAATGCCGGTGAGGCTGTCGCCCGTGCCTCCAATGGCTTCCATGGCGGCAACGGAGGGTTCGGATACAGTGTCAAGTATCACGTCATCCCGGACGATATAGTCCTTTGCTCCCTTGACCAGGAGATGCCTGGCCGCATTCTGTTCGCTGTAAGCCCTGGATATGTATTCCTCCACCTTGGATTCGTCCTCCAGGAGAAAGCCCCGGGTATAAAAGGGATGAGGTGCTGTCTCATCGGCCAGAAAGCACATCTCCCCGATGTCCGGGGTAAACAGGTCGTAATCGGCTGCAAATCCGCTCATCTTGGCCACGTACATAAACCCGGCATCAGCCACCAGCATGGCGGAAGGCAGTTTTTCCTGGATGGCCCAGAGCACCTGGTTGTGCCAGTAAATATCCGGCAGCAGGTAATGAAAGGTAAACCCTTCAACCTCCAGTTTATCCACCATCTCCACCAGATGGGCGTATAGAGCTCTGCTGCCCTGCCCGTCACCGGTATCCCCCACCAGCATGACGTGCGGCATGGAAAGGCCCATCTCCCGGGCGGCCATTGCTGTAAATGCGGCCAGGGCCGGTGTGCCCC
>NZ_QYZY01000263.1:0-3686 GCF_003838035.1 Desulfonatronospira sp. MSAO_Bac3
CTGCCCCTGGATGGACAGTATATTGCAGATAATATCCTGTAAGCCCTCACCGGGGCTCGCCCGGGACATGACCTGAGAGTCACTGAAGGGAAATGGTCATTTAGATTCGAACCACCCCCGGCCCCTCCTTAGCCAAGGCGGGGAGTAGACCGTGCTATGTATACAATGCTAAACCCTGATGACTGCAACATGCTTAAATAATTAAGTTGAAATTGTATTTAATCAGAAGGATGATTTATGGTTTCCATGGAGGATTTTGGAAGTTTTGAAACGGCCTGGTGCCCTGGATGCGGCAATCACAGCATACTTAAGTGCGTCAAAGAGGCCCTGGTGCAGATGGAACTTGAACCGCACCAGTGTATTTTTGTCTCCGGCATCGGCCAGGCGGCCAAATCTCCGCACTACCTGCGGACCAATGTTTATAATGGCCTGCACGGCAGGGCTCTGCCTGCGGCCACCGGAATCAAGCTGGCCAACCCGCAGGCCGTGGTCATCGCCCAGAGCGGGGACGGCTGCAACTACGGCGAGGGAGGCAACCATTTCCTGGCGGCCCTGCGCCGCAATATCAATGTTACCCTGCTGGCCCACGACAACCAGATTTACGGGCTGACCAAGGGCCAGGCCAGCCCTACCACCGCCAGGGGGCAAAAGACCAAGGCCCAGCCCGCGGGCAATCCTTCCGAGGCCTTTAACCCCGTGGGAGTGGCTGTGGCCATGCAGGCGGGGATGGTGGCCCGGGGGTTTGCAGGCATGCAGGATCACCTGACCGAGATGATAGTAAAGGCTGTGCGGCATTCGGGATTCAGCCTGGTGGATATACTGCAGCCCTGCGTAAGCTTCAATAAAGTCAATACCTTTGCCTGGTATAAAGAGCGCTGCTATATCCCGGAAGATCATGATCCACAAAACTGGGAGCAGGCCATGGCCCTTTCCAGGCAGTGGGATGAGGGGATACCACTGGGAGTTATCTATCAGAGTCATAAGCCGACTTTTGAAGAAAGCCTCCCCCATCCAACGGGTGAACCCCTCTTTAATAACCGGCCCTCAATACAAAAGCTAAATGAGGTAATGTCCTCTTTTGCCTGATTGGTGGGCGTGTGCAGGAAACACAGTGGCAGGGTTTTAAATCAGGTTTTTAAATCAAGCAGGAGGTTAAAATGAAAAGGGGAGTATGGTCGACTTTAGTTGCTTTATTTATTTGCATGGCCATGCTTGGGGCATCCCATGCCTGGGCAGAGGAAATGGACAATTTTCCGGAGGAAAACATCCAGGTACCCGAAGAGGCGGTACACCAGGATTACCTGGGAATTTCCGACAATGAAAATTTTGTAATCGGGGATGTACAGGCTGACCTGGTCCTGGTGCAGGTGTTCAGCATGTACTGTCCCATCTGTCAGAGGGAGGCCCCGGACGTAAACGACCTCTATGATATGATACATGAACAGGGGCTGGAAGAGTCCATCAAGATTTTTGGAATCGCACCCGGCAATTCCAGCTTTGAGGTCAGCGTATACCGGGATCGCTATGAAGTGGAGTTTCCTTTGATTCCGGACCCGGATTTTGTATGGCATAAATATCTGGGTGAGGTGGGAACACCTACGTATTATGCTGTAGATCCCGAAAACGGCCGCATCCTGCATTCCCATACCGGACCTTTCCGGGATGGAGTTGAGGCGTACCTGGAAGAAGTAAAGGCTCATCTGTGAGGAGGTGACATGATATGAAAGGTATCAAGACAATTATTTTGTTCCTGGCTTTGTTTCTGGCTTCTCCGGGCCTTTCCCCGGCTGACGAAGGCGCAATCTATGATCCCGGGGAATTAAAACCCATTGACAGTGAGATAAAAGTAGAAGAAGGAGACGAAGCCATTGATTTCACCCTGCCTGCTGTGGGGGGAGAAGAAATCAGCCTGTCCCAGTACAGGGGGGAAAAGAATGTAATGCTCTCCTTTGTTCCGGCCGCCTGGACCCCTGTGTGCTCGGATCAATGGCCGGGATACAATATTGCCAGGCATTTTTTTGATGACAACGACACCATCATTCTGGGTATTACCACAGATAATGTGCCTTCTCAGTACTCCTGGATAAAATCCATGGGTGGGCTGTGGTTTCCGGTACTTTCAGACTTCTGGCCCCACGGGGAAGTGGCTGAAAAGTACGGCATCCTGCGGGGAGACGGTACTGCAGAGCGGGCCACAATCATTGTGGACAAGGAAGGAATCATAAGATTTGCGCACGTTGAGGACATAAACAGGCGGCCTCCACTGGAGATGCTTGTTGAAGCCATGGAAAAGCTGCCCTGAACGCCTTGAAAGATATAACCGCCGAATAATGTTTACACCCTGTGGAAACTACTGAACTGACATTTCCGGGGGGCCGGGGGGGCTTGCCTTCAAGCCCCCCCAACAATTTTAAAAGGCCTTCCAGATTCTCCATGTACAGCCTGAAGCGTTTTTTTCGCTTCTGGTATCTTAAACTGCTCCGCATCAGGGAAAGCCCGCATAACGTGGCCATGGGCCTGTCCCTGGGAGTATTAGTGGGCTGTCTGCCCATCATCCCCCTGCAGACTGTTGCCGCCGTAATTCTGGCCTTTTTCTTCAAGTGCAGTAAGATCGCCGCTGCAATCGGCACCTGGATAACCAATCCCCTGTATGCCCCTTTTGTTTTTTACGGAATGTATCTGCTGGGCAGGGCGGTCATTCCTGTGGGAAAAAAAGAATTCGAGCCCGAGGATCTGACCCTGCTAAACATCGTCAACCTGGGATGGGATTTCTTTTTGCTCATGCTTGCCGGGGGAGTAATAGTCGGGCTTACTCTGGCCTTTTTGACCTATCTGGTCAGTGTGCGCATGGTTTATCTGTACCGGCAAAAAAGGTCCCTGCGCATGCAGCTTAAAAGGTTGAGGGAAAGATGATTCATGCCCCGGCCAAAAAAAGCCTGGGCCAGAATTTCCTCCAGGATATGAACATAGCCCGCAAGATCGTGGATGCCCTGGAGCCGGGACACAAAGACCGCGTCTTAGAAATAGGTCCTGGAAAAGGGGTGCTGACTGCTCTTCTGGCCGACCGGGCAGGACTGGTCCTGGGTGTGGAAAAGGATTATTTCCTGACATTTGCTCTTGACCGGTGTCCAGGACTTCAGGCAGTAAACATGGACGCACTTCAGCTTGACTGGTCCAGGCTTGACCGCTGGCCCGGACTGAAAATTATAGGCAATCTGCCCTACAACATCGCCCAGACGCTTCTCTGGGATATGGCCGCCGGATGCAGAAGCTTTGACAGGGCCGTGGTCATGGTCCAGAAGGAAGTGGCCCAGAGGATTACGGCAGGGCCGGGAGGCAAGGAATACGGGGCGCTTTCCATCTGGCTGCAGTCATTTACAACCCCCAGGGTGCTCTTTAATGTGTCTCCAGGGGTTTTCCGCCCCCGCCCCAGTGTGGATTCATCTGTTCTGGAGCTTCGCCCCCTGCCTGCAGACAAAATTTTTTTTGTCCCCCGGGATCTGGCCAGGGTGGTCAAGACCATGTTTCAAAACCGGCGCAAACAACTGGGCAGGATTCTCAAAACATACTGGAATGACAGGAGAAAAATTGCACTTGAGCAGTGCGGTCTGGACCCCCGGGCCAGGCCTGAGCAGCTGAGCCCAGAGGATTTTCAGGGGTTGTCCAAGTGCCTTTTTTCTGAATAA
>NZ_QYZY01000264.1:0-4039 GCF_003838035.1 Desulfonatronospira sp. MSAO_Bac3
AAAGTAAATGATGTGCCTGCCTTCTATCTCCCCGGTTACCTCATTTTCTATCGGATAACCGAAAGGAAGAAGCATCATCTGCACCCCTCCCTGCTGGGTGGGTATCATCTGCAGAATTGCCGGATCCGTAATTTTGTTTTCCTGGGCATTCCACTTGCCCAGGACCATGTCCCCGTTGACCAGCTTGACCAGTTGAATATCATAAGACATAACTTTACTCCTTTATAGTGATTGTGGTTTTGCTTCTAAAAAGTATTGAACTTAATTGCTTGGTTGTATACTGTCAAGGACGAACAAGCCGGGGCATTACTGCATGCCCGGGCAGCACGCAGTACTGAACGGTTACGCCTGAATGAGGCGGTATTTTTTAGCGGAGAATGCCATGAATGCCCTGGATATATTTTTTGTTGTTGTGCTTGGTTTTTTCCTTTTCCGAGGGATTTACAGAGGGCTGGTTCTGGAGGTTGCCTCCATCGGAGGGCTTATAGCTGGTTTTCTAACTGCCAACCGGTTTTACATGGATGTTTTTCCCTGGGTGCATGAGATTATCAACAATGAAACCTGGGCCCAGATTATAAGTTATCTGAGCATATTTCTGATAAGCATGGCAGCAGTGGCACTGCTGGCATTTTTTTTGAGAAGCCTGTTGAGAATGATCATGCTCGGCTGGCTTGACCGCCTGGGTGGAGGGGTACTTGGTTTTATCAAGGCGGGGCTTATCTGCAGCATTTCCCTTTTGCTCCTGACCGTTTTTCTGCCGGCTGAACACGCCCTGGTGGCTGATTCTCAGATTGCGCCATATCTGTTTGAACTAAGCGAGAGTCTGGCCGGGTATCTGCCCGAAGACCTGAAAGAGACTTTTTCGGACAAGGCCGGTAAGGCGACAGAAATGTGGGAGCACGGCTGGCAGGAACTATTTAACCAAGAGGCTGAAGAAAATTGAGTTCAAGAAGTGCAGTGGACGATCTGCAGGAGATAATAGAAAAACTTCTGGGTCCTGGGGGATGCCCCTGGGACCGGGAGCAGACCCCTAAAAGTCTTTGCGATTACCTGGTGGAAGAAACCTTTGAACTGGTTGAGGCAATACGCTGCAACAATTCGGACGAGGTGAAAGAAGAACTGGGGGATGTAGTGTTTCTTCTGGCCTTTATCAGTCGTCTGTACGGGGGTGGATCTTTTTTGCAGCAGGCCATGCACCAGGGGGCCAGGAAAATGGTTCGCAGACATCCGCACGTGTTTGACGAAAAAGAGATAAATTCCCTACAGGAACTTACCCGAAACTGGGAAGAGATCAAAAAAACCGAAAAAAATCACACCCGCGGTTATATTCTGGATTCCGTTCCCAAAAGCCTGCCTCCGCTTCTTCTGGCCTACCGCATAAATTCCAAGGCAGCCAAAATTGGCTTTACCTGGGCCAGAGATGAAGACCTGGAAGACAAGCTGGCCGAGGAATGGCAGGAATGGCAGGAAGCCCTGGAAAGCAGGGACAGGGACAGGATGCTGGAAGAATTCGGTGATTACCTGTTTACCCTTGTGGAATATGGGCGTCGCCACAAAATAAAAGCCAATTCTGCACTGGCTGAAACCAATGCCAAGTTTGCCCGCCGCATGCATCAGATGGAAGACCTGGCCCTGGAGAAGGGATGGGACATATCCAAGCTGGATATGGAGCATCTTGAGGAACTTTGGCAGAAAGCCAAGGGGCATGGGGCATAGGGCAGAGGGCATGGCGCATAGGGCATGGCGCATAGGGCATGGGGCATAGGGCATGGCGCATAGGGCATGGGGCATGGCGCATAGGGCATGGGGCATGGGGCATGGGGCATAGGGCATGGGGCATAGGGCAGAGGGCAGAGGGCATGGCGCAGAGGGCAGAGGGCATGGGGAGTGGGGCGTAGGGAGGGTGTCCCTATAGCTTAAGCGGGTTAAACGAAGTCCCCTGGCCATTGAGTTTCAGAAGTCAGAGGTGAGTGGCCAGAAGTCAGAAAAATCAAATAATTATGACGTCAGGTGACAACGGACAACGTACACTTTAGAGACGTTCCCTGCCCCCTGTGTCTGCAAAAATGGCCGCCATCCGATCCAGGATTTCTTCCAGGGTGAGGCTGCCGGTATCAATGTGCACGGCATCCGGAGCCGGCACCAGAGGGGCGATGGCCCTTTCACTGTCCTGGACGTCGCGGCGGCGCATCTGTTCCAGGATCTTTTGTTCATCAGCTTCCCGGCCCATTTCCTGGAGTTGTCTGCATCTTCTCGCCGCCCGCACCCCTGCATCCGCCTGCAGAAAGAATTTACATGAGGCGTCAGGGAACACCACCGTGCCCATGTCCCTGCCCTCGGCCACAAGAGAGGTTTCCCGCCCCATTTTCTGCTGGGACTTTTTCATGTATTCCCGCACCACCTTAAGCGCTGCAATGCTTGAAGCCAGAAGGCCCACTTCCTCGGTGCGCACCTGCTCCCCGATTACCCTGTCTTCCAGAAGAAGGCAGCTGTCCGGACCGGCTCCTTTGAGAGTAAAACGCATGCCATCAAGCCTTTTGGCCAGTTCTTCCTCCTGCATCTCAGCAGCCGAGGGTCCAAGCATCCAGGCTGCAGCACGGTACATGGCTCCGGTATCCAGGTAGGCGATCTTCAGCCTGCGGGCCAGACCTCTGGCCAGGGTGGTCTTGCCCACGCCTGCCGGGCCGTCTATGGTGACTGTGACCGGTCCAGTGCTCACCCGATTATCTCCTGCATATACTTTATGAGTGTCTCGTTTTCCTCCCGGGTGCCGATGCTGACCCGCAAAAGGTGTGAAAACCCGTAGCTGTCCAGGGGACGGATGATGACTCCGCGTTTTAAAAGCTCCTGGAATATATGGGCGGCATTCACCGGGGGCTGGAACATGATGAAGTTGGCCTGGGAAGGGTAGACACTGCAGCCCAGGTTTTCAAGTTCAACGGACAGAAATTTGCGTCCCCGGGTAATGATTGAGAGCGATTCCCGGGTAAAGTCACTGTCTTTCAACGCGGCCTGGCCGGCCTTTTCCGCCAGGATATTCACGCTGAAAGGCAGCCTTATGCGGCGCATGTAATCCGCCAGAATCACGGGAAGGATGGCGTAGCCGAGCCTCAGGCCGGCCAGGGCATGCATTTTGGAAAAGGTGCGCAGCACCACCAGGTTGGAATCGTTTTTAAAAAAAGACAGCATGGAGTAATGCTCCCGGGGCATTGCAAAATCGATATAAGCCTCGTCCACTACCAGACAGCATCCATGGGGCAGCTGTGATGCGAACCGGTCCAGTTCGGATGCAGGGGCTGCATATCCGGAAGGGTTGTCCGGGTTGGTCAGAAAGACCACCCTGGTATTAGCGTCAACAAGCTTTAAAAGTTCTTTCAGGTTGAAGCTGAAGTCCGGGTTTAATTTTGCCTGACGAAATTCCACCCCGCTCAGTCTGGCCTGCAGCCTGTAAATGCTGAAACAGGGGTCAAAGGCTACTATGTTGTCCCGGCCCGGAACCGACAGCATGCGGGTCAATAGGTCTATAAGCTCGTCTGATCCATTGCCGCAGACTATGCAGGCAGGGTCAAGCTCCAGATGGCCTGCAACAGCCCGGCAAAGCTCCGGGTTGTTGGCCCCGGGATAGCGAAAGGTCAGGCCGGAATTGCGGGTTATGGCTTCCTGCACCACCGGGGAAACTCCCAGGGGATTTTCGTTGCTGGCCATCTTAATGACCCGGCTCAGACCGTACTTGTGTTTGATTTCATCGATGCCAAGGCCCGGAGAGTAGGGCTTGAATGATTTTACTTCTTCCCGGATGAAGGGGCTGAAATTTTCTGACATGGTTATTTGGACATTGCCTGTATTGGTTTTTTAAATGTGTTGGATGATCAGCTGCGGCAACAGCTTTTGATGCGCTTTTCCAGTTCCTGCTCACAGGATGTGAGCAAAAGAAAGGTGCCCCGGGGCAGATCACTGCTTTCCGGGCCGGACAGGTTGGCCCATACAGGGACCATTTTCAGGGAGCCCCAGCTTGAACCTTCCACCACCAGGTCAATTT
>NZ_QYZY01000265.1:0-3994 GCF_003838035.1 Desulfonatronospira sp. MSAO_Bac3
GCTATGCCCAGCATTATGACCATGACCAGGATGGGTATGAAACCGCTGAAAAGGGCGAAAGAAAGCATTGCCCCGGCAGTTATGAGCCCGCCCAGGAGTATGAAGTATTTGCGAAGATATATCTGTGGAAAAAGGTGTGATATAAGCGGGCCTGCGAAAACGAGGCATATGCCGTAACACATGATGACCCGGCCTATATTGGACTGCAGGGCATCAATGCTGTTCAGGTAAAGTGGAACAAAGAAAAACAGAAATCCCACCAGGACCAGCTTGGCCGGTATGGCCTGCAGCCAGAGCACAGCTGCAAACTCCCTGTCCCGGAAGACCTGGAAAAGCTGAGAGGCTTTGAAAGGAAGGCCAAAGCCTCCCAAAGATTCCGGCTTTGCCGGCCTGAAGTCCCCCCTGAAGACCAGAACTGCGAAAATCAGGGCCAGACAGGTGAAAATGGCGCTTACATAAAACACGTTTGCATAACCGATTCTTTCCGCCAGCATGGCCCCTATGACCGTGCCGCAGATATCGCCGCTGAAAAAGGCGGCCAGAAATCCGGCCATGCCCATGGACCTGGCCTTGAGGCTGGTATTGTCAATCACAAACCTCTGGCAGCACATGAAAACCACGCCCAGACCTACGGCGGCCAGGCAGCGAAATACTATAAGCCACAGAATATCCTGAGCCATGGCTGTGAGAAAATGACCTGCAGCATTCAGTAAAAGTCCGATTATCAGAGGTATGAACCAGCCCCTGGAATCGGTCATGGCCCCGGCCAAAGGCATGGAAACAGCCATGGTAAACATAAAAGCGGCAATGGGCAGACCTATTATCATCTCTCGGGACAGGCCCAGTACTGGCTCATAAAGCGAGTCAACATACATGGGGAAAAAGGACAGGCTGAATCCGTCGGCCATGATAAAAAGAAAAATAAGAGGTCTAATGAGGGAATAAGGGATAGGCCCTGAAGCTTCATCCCTGCCTGCTGCAGGTGCATGGAGTCTGCTGCCGCCTTCCAGGCTTATGGCCAGATCACTCCAGTAGGTGTTGACCTTTTGCAGGCAGACCCTGATTTTCTGCAGGGCATCCGGGGATGCAGCAGGACGGCTGGATTCAGGTCCTTCAAGGTTCTGGAGCAGGCCGGATATTTTTTCTGTCTGCTGCCGGGGCGGTGCAGAAAACCCCTGAGACAGATCCGGAAGAAAGCCCCGCAAACCTGAGGCAAATCTCTCGGCCTGTTTTTTTACTATGGAGTTATAATAATCCGCCAGCACGCTTATCTCGCCCAGGGAAGCGTACCTGTCCCTGTCCACGGGCATAAGCCGTGGATAACTGCGGGAGATGTCCCGGCGCAGCACACTTAATGGATGGCTTATATAGTAGATAACGAAAAAGGTGAGAAATTCAAAAGTAAGAAGAAGTGAGGTGAACATGACTGTCAGCATGTCCCACATGATCTGTCTGGACTGGGAGTGAATGACACTTCCGGAAATGTGAATATTGATGTGGCCCTGAACCTCACCCTGCGCTTTCAGAGGCAGGGATATGTCCGTGTCTTGAGGAGTCAGGCCCTTGCGGGACAGTTCAGAGAGGTAGGGCTTATGGACAAAATCAGACTGGCGGGTGCCGGGTTCAATGTCCAGGGCCTGGTCATGATCGGCAAAAAAAAGTGTATAGCCCATGGTGTCGGTGATCTCCATGAACTCCACCTCAGGCAGGTCGGAGAGGATATTTTCCAGGTTGTCCTCAAGCCTGGCTATCCTCTCGAGAGAGATGCCAATGTCCAGGACATATTCCAGATCGTTTTTCAGGTTCTGGCCGGCACTCTGGGCTTTTTCCCTGATGGTGCTCACATGGCTGGACTGAAAAGCATTTATATTGAAATAAGAATATGCAGCCTGCCCAAGTATGATCACCGCCACAGCCACCAGGAACACATTTACTTTCAGGCTCAGGTCTGGTTTCATAAGCCGCCTCCCCTGCCCGATATATCATCCGAGGGCTTTTTGAAGCCTGATGCGTACCTGTCTTCTTTAACCCTGCCAAGAACCTGGACTGCCTGCCGGCTGTCCCTGATGATCTGTTCCAGTTCACGTCTAAGCTCATGGGGTATTTCTTCGTTTTCCAGGTGCCCGGCAAGCTCGCTGCTGCAACTTTCCAGGCCGTCTGCAATCTCTTTTAATGAACGTCCTGGGGGTTCTGCGTGCTCTTTGCCTCTGGACTCAAGCTCCAGGGCTATCTCCTGCAGGTAGCTGCCAAGGCTCACAATATCGTTGCGGATTATCCTGGAATCCGGAAATTTCTGGGTCAGGTGCGTCCGGCCGGATCCAGACGCAGCAGGTCCGGACTTATGGGTTTTCTCTTCTTTTGAAAACGGGCTGAACCGGCTATCCGGTTCTTCACGGGGCACGTCCTGTGCCCCTGATATTTCGTGCTCCCGGGTAATGGGCAAAATGGTTTGCCTGATTCTTTCCAGATCATTTCTGATAGGGCGGACCACGAAAAGACCCAGAAGGCCCACCAGAACTATGGCAGTGCCACCCAGAGACCAGCCCAGGCGGTTCAGGGCACCCTTGATCATCTGAGTGATGCGCTCCAGTATCACTGCCTGGGAAAAGGAGAGGAGTAACCCTCCATGGGCCTGTTGTTCAGCCCTGTGGACTATGGGCAGGTATAAAATGTATCTGTCCTGTTCAAAAACGGAGCGGCTTTCATCTTGCCCCTCAAATTCCTGCGCATGCCGGGCAAGAAGCATGGAACCGTTTTCCTCTGCTCCCTTGAAATAGATTATTTCCCCGAAATCCATGCTCACGGCCACATTTTCCACCCTGGGGTTGGAATCCAGGAACTGAGCCAGCATATCGTCCATGCCCTCAAAAGCGTCCAGAGGCTTGCCCAGAAGGATTCCACGCTCAATGTCCTGCTTGAGGTTTATTGCCCTGGATTCCATGATGGATACAAGGGACCTGGAGTATATATTTTCAAAGGAGGAAATACTCAAAACGGAATTGAGAACCAGGGTGAAAAGAAGGATGGCCAGGGTGGCCGTGAATATTTTCAGTCTGAAGTGCATGTGATCATTACCTGTCTGGATTTTGATGAGCATTGTATCATGTGCAGACCTGCCAGAAATAAAAACCCAGCAGAAATAATCATCCACTTCTTCATATCCCACTCCTTTTGCAATGCTTCAAATAATCTCCCGCCCGGAAAAAGATCCCTCTGTTTCAGCGTCCTCATTCAGCCCAGTTTTCCCGGAAGCCTATATCACTACAGCGACACTTAATTTAAAATGTTTTTTCTTCAACTAATAACTATTAACTCTCAAGCGAGGAAGTTGTTCTTCAAAAGTATCAAAGAGGCATTCTTCCTGAGCCATTCGCTGGAGTGTACCTGTGTAAACTGAAACCCTCGTGTAAACCCCATAAGTTTCCGGATATGGACACCCATACCCAAAGCTTATATTTATAAGGAAAATTGGTCCAGAAAAGTTTGTCCCCGTGCAACATCCAAAGATCTATTATATTGCTACATATAACCTAACTCAACTAAACTGGTCAGTCAAAAGCTTTTTGCAATCATTTACTGTAACTATTCCAATATGTTCAAGTGAGAACAATTACATTATCACTAAAGCTGGCTATGCCCGCAACCCAAAAAAGATATATTCACCGCCCGGGCGGACCGGGACCGAACGTGTGAGTAACTGTCTTTAAAGTGGAGCCTGCATCCTGCAGGCTATTTAATTCCAGGCGGCTGGAAGCCGCCTCCACCTTGAAGAACAGTCCCATATTTGGAAATTAGGACAGTCCCCGCGAGGTACTATAAAAAAGATTGATGCTGCATTGGTTTCTGGAAGAAATCTGCTTTGATGAAAAAATCTACACAGCGAGGGACAGTCCCCCTCCGGGCTGTAAGCCTCCGGGCAGGAAGCTGTGCCAGGCGCAAAGTTCCCATCTTTGAAGGAACTTTTCAGGAAATTGAGAATCAATCATATGTAAAA
>NZ_QYZY01000025.1:0-2838 GCF_003838035.1 Desulfonatronospira sp. MSAO_Bac3
CTCCGGGACCCACTTGAGCATCATTTTGTGCTTAAAACATCTCATTTTTTGGGACAAGTGGGTCCCGGAAGAGCCAGTCCCCATGCCACATGCAAAGCGCTAAACAGATACGAAGGATCACACAACTTAGCGTTTGTCATATTTTAATTGTGCAGGAAAGGTGTCGCGGGGACTGTCCCCTGGCCGTTGCGGCACCTCCTGAAGGGTTACCCACATCCCGTGCATTAAAAACCTATATTTTTCCTCTTGAAGGTGCAAGCCCGGAAAGGTAAGCTGGATTCGATAATTACTTACGAACTTTCATATTTTCCGGAGTAAACCTTCATTGTCCATTCTCGCCCAAGAGCACCCTCATGCCCGGTCCTTTCTGGAGCATGCCCTGGTCATCAAGGGACTGGCCCATCAGACCGTGGCAGCGTACACCGAGGACCTGTCCACCTTTCTGGAATTTTTGCAGGAAAAAGGCAAGGATGTCTTAGATATAAATGACCAGGTGCTCTTGGTATATCTCATGTTTCTGCGCCGCAAAGGACTTCAGAGCCGCAGCCTGGCCAGGCATATGGCCAGCCTGCGCGGGTTTTACGCTTATCTGCATGAACAGGGGCTCTTGAAGGATAACCCGGCTGAAATGCTTGAAAATCCCAAGCTGCCGCAGCTGCTTCCCAGGGTTCTGTCCATCCCGGAAGTGGAGAGCATCCTATCCCAACCTTCCACAGGGGACAAGCTCGGAGCCAGGGACAAAACCATGCTGGAGATGCTTTATGCAGCCGGACTAAGGGTATCTGAACTGATAAACCTCAAGGTCCTGGACTTCGACCCCCAGGCGGGTATAATCAGGGTGTGGGGCAAAGGTGCCCGGGAACGCCTGGTGCCTTTGCACTTCAGCTGTATGCAGTGGCTGGATTTTTACCTACAGCACTGGCGCAGCTCTTTCTCACCCCGGGTGGACAAGGTTTTTATCAATCGCTAAGGAAAGGCCCTGTCCAGACAGGGCGTATGGAAGATAATCAAGAAATACACCGTGATGGCCGGGATTAAAAAAGATGTTTCCCCGCATACCCTGCGCCACTCCTTTGCCACTCATCTGCTGGAGGGAGGAGCCGACCTGCGCACTGTCCAGGTACTTCTGGGACATTCCGACATAACAGCCACCGAGATATACACCCATGTCCAGAGCGACAGGCTCAAGTCCGCTCACGATTTTTTTCATCCCAGGTCAAAAAATACAGGAAAGCCGGTTCATGCAGAAAAAAGATAAACTCAAGGCTCCAACGGTAATAACCTGTCATGTGAACGCCGATTTTGATGCCCTTTCTTCCATGATTGCAGCCAGCAAGATGTACCCGGAAGCAGTACTCATCTTTCCCGGCAGCCAGGAGAAAAATCTGAAAAATTTTTTCATCCAGAGTGCTACCTACCTGTACAATTTCAAATCCTTCAAGGACATCGATCCGGAGTCGGTACAAAGGCTGGTGGTGGTGGACACCAGGCAGAAATCCAGGGTCAGGCACGTGGAACAGCTTCTGGATAAAGAAGATTTAAGCATTCACCTGTACGACCATCACCCGGACTCGGAAGAAGACCTCAAGGGAGACCTGGAAGAGGTGCACCCGTGGGGATCCACCATCTCCGTTATTTCCAGGTTGCTCAAGGATCAGCAGATCCAGCTTACCGATGATGAAGCCACGATAATGGGTCTGGGGGTATACGAGGATACCGGCTGTTTCACCTTCAGGTCCACCACTACCCATGATTTTTCAGCCGCTTCATGGCTGCTCTCCCAGGGCATGGATCTCAATGTGGTCTCGGATCTGATCACCCGTGACCTGAGCGCCGAACAGGTCTCCATACTCAATTCCATGCTGGAGGCGGCCACAACGCACAAAATTAAGGGGATCGACGTGGTGGTCACGGAAATCTCCCTGGATCATTATGTAGGTGATTTTGCCCTCCTGGCCCACAAGCTCCTGGATATGGAAAACATTCGGGTTCTTTTCGCCCTGGGGCGCATGCACGACCGGGTGCACCTGGTGGCCAGAAGCAGGACCGCTGATGTGGATGTAGGTCAGATATGCTCTTCCATGGGAGGCGGCGGACACTCTTTTGCCGCCTCGGCCAACCTCAAGCATAAGACCCTGACCCAGGTCAAGGACGAACTGTTCGGTCTGCTCTATTCCCAGATCAACCCCCAGATACTTGTTTCGGATCTCATGTCCAGGCCTGCGGTAACCATAGAAGAGAATAAAAGCATCAACCTGGCCTCTGAGGTCATGACCCGTTTCGGGCTCAAGGCCATCCCCGTAACTGACAAAAATGGCCGGGAATGTGTGGGCATACTGGAGCATCAGCTGGCCGACAAGGCCATCGGTCACGGCCTGGGAGAAATTCCCCTGAGCGAGTACATGATCTCCAATGTTTTCAGTTTGACTCCCGGCGATGACATTTACCAGGTGATGGAAATCATCATCGGTCAGAGACAACGCCTCATTCCGGTAATGGAGAATGGTGCAATCACCGGGGTGGTGACCCGGACAGATTTGATCAACAATCTCATTAATGAACCGGCCCGCATCCCCGAGTCTTTGCTTCCGGAAAAAAAGCGGGAACGCAACATTAGACGCATGCTCAAAGAAAGGCTGCCCGGGGAAATATATTCCCTGCTCAAGTCCGCCGGCCACCAGGCCCGGGATATGGGATACCAGGTCTACTGCGTGGGGGGATTCGTGCGCGACATTCTCCTGGGCAGGTCAAATCTGGACGTAGACCTGGTGGTTGAAGGGGATGGAATAAAATTCGCCAGAGCCCTGGCCGAAAAACTGGATGCCCGGGTAAGAGAGC
>NZ_QYZY01000266.1:0-5344 GCF_003838035.1 Desulfonatronospira sp. MSAO_Bac3
CGAGGTCTGAGCCTGAGCAGCCTGCTTGTCCTGTGGCTTTTTATCCTTGTCCGGCTGGGTCTTTTGCGGCCTGGCCTGGCTTTTTTCTTTTTGTTCAGCTTGGGGTGGTGCTGGCTTTTCCTCCTGAGGATCTGGCGGTGGCGGGGCCTTTGTCTCCGGCTCAACTTCAGGCTCCCGGGCCTTGTCTTCCTCCTCATCCTCCTGGTAAACCTGTTCATGTTCAGGTTCTTTTTCAGGTTGGGGACTATTCTGTGCATCCAGGGTGCTGCTATCTGAAGGGGTGAATGTTTTTTCCCAGATTGTCTGCAGGTTTTCTTCGCCGGCATCACCAGGATGCTCCAGAACCTCGATGCTTAGCTCGCTGTCTTCATCCACAAAGATGAAAACATCATCTATTGCACCTCTGCCCATGTTTGAAGCAAGTAATATATCCCACCATACATAGCATTTTTCAGGGTCAATGGACTCCAGGTCAGGGATTTCTTCATGATGAGCTGCAACAAAGATGGGGCCGAGTTCTCTTAGTTCATCCACAAGCATCAGGGGGTCGGTTCCAGTGGCGAAGATGTCTCTTTCGGGCTTGAACCGGATATGATAAACTTCTGTTTCTCCCTGTGGGTCCTCTTCCTGGACATGCTGCGCCGGGTCTTCAGAGGATTTAGATCCCTGCTCCGGCAAAATTTCTTCGATGGATTTTAAAATCTGATCCAGGCTCTCCCGGCTTACGGTTTCGGGATGGTAAAGCAGGGCGTGGATCTTGTCCTTGGCCTGCAATGTCAGGTCCAGAAGTCTTTTTGAGACCTGCATTTTTCCGCTGCGGACAAGGTCGAAGGCATTTTCTATCTCATGGGTGAACTCGGACAGTTGGTCAAAGCCGAATATGGCCCCTGATCCCTTTATGGTGTGCAGCGCCCTGAAAGCACGGTTGATCAGTTCGGAATCATCCGGGTTCTCCTCCAGTTCCAGAAGGGTGGTTTCAAGTTCCGGCAGGATATCCCCGGCTTCTTCCCTGAAAGCCTGCTGCATTTGTTCATTTTCTTTTTGTTTGTTCTGGTTCATTTTTTTATCCGTGAGCCTGCATGGGGTGTTGAGGCGGGTTCCTGTATCCCGCCGGGCTGCCGTTTTTTTGCTTCTATTTTCAAGATGATAATCCGGGCGGGGTTAGCTGCTATCAAGCATGGAGACAGGACCAGCCTGAAGCATCCGGTGGTTTTATGTAAGGCTATCAGGCAAGATGTTTTAAGGCAACAAATTTATTGGCCCTGACACGGCCTGCCCGTAACAACCATGCAGGGGGCAGGTAACGGCCAGGGGGACAGTCCCCTGGCCTTATGGTATTAGTTACCACCGAGGACCCTCTGACATGGTTAAGCCTGCCTTAATCGGGGATTTGAATGGTGAGGTGTTTTATGTTGGAATTTTTTCTAAGTTTGACCTTTTCAAAATGTGTTGATAGCCATCACTATTATGCATGGAAACAGCAATCTGCTGGAAACCGCAGCAAGGATTCTCGGGGTAGAGGTGTGGGCTGCTGGCAGTGAAATACGCTACAGTTATTACCGTTTAATGAGCATGTATCATCCTGATAAAAATCCTGGGGATCCCGAGGCTCAGAGGCTTTCCGCCCTGATAAATGAGGCCAGGGACATACTGCTGGGCAAAGAAACCAGGGCCAGTCTGATAAAGGACCCTGTGCTTGTCTCGCAGTTTTTAAATACTCCCGTGGAGGAAGGCGAAGTCCTTAGTTATAATGAGTGGCTCAAAAGCAGGTTTTATGACATCAAGGGCTGTTCCATCTGGCCTGGTTGAGCCGGGGTGAGAGGTTGTGGCATTGGATAAACTGGAAATATATCTGCCGTATATGGCCTGTGCATGTACACCGGGCAGTCCGGCAGGGGATAGAAAGACTCAAAGGCTGCAGGACGCCCTGCTGGAGCTGCAGAATGATTTCAATGTCAGCTGCATGGTTTACGCCCTGAATATGCACCTGCAACAGTTCAGATCCAGGCCTGAACTGGCCGGAATCCTGCAGAACCAGGGCAAGAAAGGCTTGCCTGTAATTTTTATCAATGACAGGCTGTGTTTTCAGGGTGAATATCCTGACCGGGCTCAACTGGAAGAGGCCCTGAAAAAGTATGGTGATAATTTTTAAAGCCGTCAGGCCGGCAGCTCCGGATTGACAGTATAAATGTTTGTAAAGTAACAAAGATGTTCCTGTGTGGATGACTGTGCTTCAATTCTTTAAGGTGCTTATTTCTTTTTAATCAAGGGAGGATTATGGCATGAAAGAGCCCGCAACTCTCCAGGAAAAATGGGACGCCCTGCCCGAATGGGTGCGCAAGCTGGTGGGAAAATACAAGTATGAATGGGAAGACCTGCCCGACGAGGCCAGGCAGGCTTTCAGCTCGGAAGAAGGCCAGGCAAAGATTGAAAGGGCCTTCAGCGAATACTCCAAGGATGTCCACGGAGAATTCAGATAGATTCTGTCCGGGGAAGGGGCCTGGGGCTTTTTCCCCGGAAAACTTCAGGTCATCTGGTCAAATATTCTCCCTGAATACCTGAGCAGCAGGTTTACCAGTATTTCCTCCAGGGACATCTCAGGGGTCTGCTTCCTGGCCTCCACAGCCTCGTCCATTATGTCCGCCTGAGACTCCAGGCGGGAAGCCTGAAACTCCAGGCTGGATTTTCGTCCGCTGTAGATATCCTCGATGGTGGTCACGTCCCCGATAAGTTCGGATAATAGATCCAGTTGGCCCTCTCTGTCGGCTTCAGTCTCCAGATCAGTTCCCTCCAGTCCCTTCCAGTCTCTATCATCCAGGGGATAAAATTTGATAGTAGTAAGCCCGTCACGGCCCAGCAAAGATTTTATCTGCACCTTGCCGTCTTCGTCTATCAGACTGCTGCCTCCCCATTTTTCGCTGTCCAGCAGGTGCATGGTGTTGTACTGGGTATGACTGATTATGCTTTCAATTTTTTCCCGCATTTCATTGTAATCATCTGCAACCTCCTGCCTGTATTCCAGATCACCCTCGTCTATCTTTTGCGCCAGATCCTGCATTTGTTTCAAAGTATCCCTTATACTGTCCACCGCTTCCGAGGCGATGCCCATGATCTGGGCGGCCTCCTGTACATTGCGTGAATGCTGGCGGATGGCGGCGCTGTCTGAGCGCAGCCTGCCGGTGATGGCCTGGTCAAAGGGGCTGGTCAGAGGCTGTATCGGCTGCTCGCCGATCATCATGCGGCGCAGGTTGGCACCTACCTGCGAATCGCGGAAGTAGGCGCTCATGAGCATGTCCATCTGCACGTTGGGGGATAAAGACAGTATTTGAGCCAGATTGCTTAAGGCCATGTGCTGCTCCAGAAATAATGGTGGTATTCAAAAAAATATATCGGACGGAACAGCATTAATCTTTAGTGAAAACAGCTGAGAGCTAAACATTTGAGGCTGTAGAAAAAAGCAGAGATTCCGGCAGCCGCCCAGGACTTTCTATGCGGCCGGGGCGTTGGAGTAGAAGCAGTAGGGATCGCGGTCCTTGTGCGGGTCCAGTCCCAGGCTGTAAATGACCGCCTGGCATCCGCCGCAGGCAGGCAGCAGCCTGCAGTCTCTGCAGGCCTCGCTGCCGGCCCTGTATTTCCGGCCGGCCTCAGACTCATAGGATTGTATAAGCCCGTTTTGAAAGATATTTCCGAGAGGTGATGGAAATTTTCGGCAGGCATGCAGTTCGCCATCAGACAGCAGGGTGGCGAAATTAAAGCCTGCACCGCAGCCGAACCCTGTGCAGCCGCCAAAGGGCTTGTGCCCGTTTTCATCCCTGATGCTGTTGATGAGGTTGTCCTTGAGGCCCAGTACTGGATTATCCCGGGTTGCCCGGATGTATTCATGCAAAAAGGATTCGTATCCGGCGTAAGAGGGCATCAAGAGGGAAGCGCCCTCGCCCACGGCGGAAAGCCTGTTGAAGGTGAAAAGGTCGGTCATATCCCGCAGGTGCTCGCCCAGGGGCAGAACCTGGTCCATATTGTCCCTGGTCAGGGTCAGCATGACCTGGGAGGAGATGCCCAGTTCCCGGAGAAGGGGCAGAAATTCCATGATCCGGTCAAAGTATCCGGGCTGGCGGACGAAATCGTTGTGTTCCCGCAGACCTTCCAGGCTTACCTGGTACATGGACGGAGTCTGAATCTCCAGAAGTTGTTCCAGTCGCTGCCTGGATGCTGGATTGCCCAGGATATTCACCGGAAAGCCCCGTCTGACTGTTTCCAGGTAAAGCTGGTCAAAATGTGGATAAAGCAGGGGGTTGCCTCCGGTAAAGGTGACTTTGGCCCGGACATTGTTGTGGGTGCAGAATTTCTCCAGTTCATCCAGGACATAATATGCGCTTTCCAGGGACATGGGGCTGCGGGAGGAGCGGTCGTAGCAGTGCTTGCAGTTCAGATCGCAGACCTGGGTTATGTGCCATTGCAGGGTAAACACCCTGGGGTGCATAAAGCGTTCGAAAGATTTGTCATGGGGCTGAAATATTGCCGGGTCCCTGCCAAGCCGGGTGCGCGGTGCCAGGATCAGGCCTCTGGATGCGGACTGGTCCACTGCCCGGTGCAGTTCTGCCAGATTGACTTTATACTCCAGGGCGGTGCTGCCCATGGGCTGATCTTCACTGACTATCTTCAGTGCTGTCAGAGTCCGGTGGTCTGCTGGTTGAGCTCTGGAGCAGCCGCTGGCCGGATCGAACCAGACAAGCATAAGCTCCGGCTGTGAGGCAGGCTGGATCTTTGGATCACCGGCCCTCTCCAGGGCCTTGTCCAGTCCTTTCCAATGCAGTTCCAGCATTTTCAGGGAGGGGTTGATCATTTTCTGGTGGACACTGGAAGGTACCTGGTCCGCAAGCTGAAGGCAGCTGTATAGGGCTGTTTCCAGCTCAGCCAGTTCCGCCAGGTATTCTGGAAGCTCCAGTTTGTGAGACAGGGATGAAATCATTGCCGGGAATTTTTCCGGGCCAGGCTTCGTGTCCATTCTGGCGACCAGAGCGGACCAGGCCTGCCGGGTGACAAGACTTTTACATGCCGGGAATATATTTTCCAGATTTGTTTCATTTGGTTGCATGACAGCTCGTGCTCAGGGGATAGAAGATTATTGGCTGGAGTATGAATCAGTATTGTGGCGAACAGTTACAGTTTTTTCAGGCAAAGTTCAATACCTGCGCCGACAACCTGCCGGCGCAGGAAGTTAGATAGTTTCCATCCGGAAATTCTTTATTTCCGGATGCTGAAACTGATGGTTTTCTTTCCGGAAACGAGGAGTTTTTTCTTTTGGCAAGGAAATCAAGCAATTATGAGGAGGCGTATCTTAATA
>NZ_QYZY01000267.1:0-1653 GCF_003838035.1 Desulfonatronospira sp. MSAO_Bac3
CCAAGCAGAAGAGCAGGTTTGATTCCCTCAAATCCAAACTGGTCCTGAAGGCCAGCGAAATCATGGAGATGGGTGTTGAGGCCGAACTTCTTGTGGGCGGAAAGAACTTTAATACCGCCATCATCAACACCATCGAAAACATACGGGCTCCTCAGTTCAGGGCCATATCGGCCACAGCCTTTCACAAACTGCTGGATGAAACCAAGGTAAACGCAGCGGCAATCAGGGCCTCGGTGGACAAAGAGTATGATGTCATCGACTGGAAGGACCAGGCCATCAACGATGATCCGGACTTTTTGAAAAAGCTGGTTCGAAAGCTTGCCGTCCAGGTGAAAAGAACCCCGCAGAAGAAAGACAGCACTTTTATCAGGCTGCGTACCTTTATAAATAATGTCGTGGAGGGTTTTGCCGTCTCTCCCGAAGGTATTGACCAGCTGCGCAAGAGGTCTGTCCTGGTACAGACAGCCATCTTGAGCGTGGATCTGCCCAAAGAGGTTGAAGAGGCTGTCCGGCAGGCATACACAGGGATCTGCAAGGAAGTGGGACAGGATAACGTGCCGGTGGCTGTAAGGTCTTCTGCTGCAGGGGAAGACAGCCGCAAAAAGGCCTTTGCCGGTCTGCAGGACACCTATTTAAATATTGTCAGTGAAAGCAGTGCCGTGGAAGCATATCACTGGGACTGCGCCTCGGCCTACAACCTGCGCAGCATGACCTACCGCAGGGAAGCCATCCTGGATGCAGTGGCCAAGGCTGAATCCACCGGCGATGATTCCATAGCCTCCAAGGCCAAGGAAGAGTGGTCCATAGAAAACACTTCCCTGTCCGTATGCATAATGCGCATGATCAATCCCGTTATTTCCGGTACAGCCTTCAGCGCAGACACCGCCACCGGCTGCCAGGGAACAGACCGCAAGGACCTGGTATCCATTGATGCCAGTTACGGTCTGGGGGAAGCGGTGGTAAGCGGCATGGTCACTCCGGACAAGTTTTACGTGTTCCAGCGCGATGACGGAGAAGAGGTCGTTATCCGGCATATGGGCTTCAAGGATAAAAAGATAGTTTACGATGAGACCGGAGTAGGGACCGTGGTGCAGAAGGTCCCAGAAGACCTGGTCACCCGCTGGTCCCTGTCCCTGGCCCAGGCCGAAATCGTGGCCAAGGGAGTACGGGCCATCAGCAAGGCCTACGAAGGCATGATCATGGACACCGAGTTCTGCATCGACGCCTGGGACCGCCTGTGGTTCGTGCAGGCCAGGCCAGAGACCAGGTGGAACGAAGAACTGGAAAAGCATCCCAATACCATCTTCATGCGGCGCATGGAGGCGAATAAAAATGCCATCGCCAATGCAGAGATAATCCTCGAAGGCAACGGCGCTTCCAGGGGGGCTGGACAGGGCACTGTCAAGTTTCTGCGCTCCGCTCTGGAACTGAACAAGATAAACAAGGGCGATATCCTGGCTGCGGAACGTACCGATCCGGATATGGTCCCCGGCATGCGTGTTGCGTCTGGGATTCTGGCTGATGCCGGAGGAGACACAAGTCACGCAGCCATCACATCCAGGGAGTTGGGGATTCCGGCCATCATCGGCATTAAGAGGCTGGAGGCCCTGCGGGCCCTGGACGGCCAGGAGGTGACCGTAGACGGCTCAAGGG
>NZ_QYZY01000268.1:0-4285 GCF_003838035.1 Desulfonatronospira sp. MSAO_Bac3
ATTTCCTGACATCAAAAAAAGTTGCGCCCGGGCCGGATTATCAGTATTGATCCCGGTTCGGGGGGATATAAATATTTATCTCTTCCTCCTGCCTTGCTCCGTGGCTCTAGGGCCGCTTCGGCCCGGGCGTGAGAAATTTCTTCCAGGATGAATTGCTTGTCACTATTGATGCCGAAAAAGCCGTTGGCAGCATTAAAATGTGAAGAGTTTGATCATGGTTCAAATCCATACAATACGTCGAAGAGCCGCATTTTCTGTCAGGCGGTAAAGCCCGGCAGGAGAAAAGACGATACAGAACAAAGCTATTCAACAGGAGAGGGCATATGCAAAGATTACTTGGTTCCCTGGAAAGCTTCAGGACGGCTGTACTGGCCCTGGTGGCAGTCTATGCAGCCCTTATGGTTTTAATGGTGTATTTCAGGGCCCCGGAAGGCCTGCTCCTGGCCGCCATCTGCGCAGGAGGCGCGCTGATTATCCTGGCAGTCATCACTTTCACCAGCCTCGTCTCCCGCACCCTGCAGGACAACATCACCCAGGCCAAAAGTATAGCTTCCGGACACTACACCAGCACATTCAGACAGCTCCCGGACCAGGGTCTCATGGGCCAGTCCCAGGAGGCCCTGCGGGAAATGCTTGAGCACCTCAAATACGAACTGAGCCTCTCCCGTGGGATCATGCACAGCATGGCCACTCCCTGCGCGGTTACCGACACTGAGGAAAACTTCATCTTCGGCAACCAGAAACTGGTGGACATGCTGGAACACGAGGGCAGGCCCGAAGACTTTTACGGCCAGAACGTGGCTGTCTTTTTCTATGGTGAAAAAAGGCAGACCGTACTGGGTACAGCCATGCAGGAAAACCGCTGGATCAGCAAGGAGGTGGAATTCACCGGACGTAAAGGGGGCAAGCGCAGCATCCATATTGATGCCTCGCCCCTGTACGATATCGAGGGCAAGCTCATGGGTTCGCTTTGCATATACACTGATCTAAGCGAAATTCGGGCCTCGGAGGCGCGTATCAAGGAACAGAACCGCATAATCTCCAGCTATGCCAGTCAGGCCACCAGCATTTCCGAATCCCTGGCCTCATCCTCCAGGGACCTGGCCGCCCAGGTGGAACAGGCCAGCCGGGGGGCCGAATCCCAGACTTCCCTGGCCGGGCAGACGGCCACCTCCATGGAGGAAATGAACAGCACCGTTATGGAAGTGGCCCGAAACGCCTCTGCTGCGGCCCAGGAGGCTGATCAGGCCCGGGATATGGCCCGGGAGGGCTCAAAAGTCGTGGAAGACTCTGTGGCGGCAATAAACAAGGTGCACGGAAAATCCAGGGAACTGCAGTCCAGCATGGACAGCCTGGGCAAACAGGCACAGGAGATAGGCAACATCATGAATGTTATTGATGATATTGCGGACCAGACCAATCTTCTGGCCCTCAATGCAGCCATCGAGGCGGCCAGGGCCGGGGATGCAGGGCGAGGGTTCGCCGTAGTGGCCGATGAAGTGCGCAAACTGGCCGAAAAGACCATGAAGGCCACCAGGGAAGTGGGGCAGGCTGTTTCATCCATTCAGGAGGGGGCCAATAGCAATATACAGGGCATGGACCAGGCTTCGGCGCTTATCGATGAGGCCAACAGCCTGGCCAACCGCTCCGGGGAGGCCCTGGAGGACATTGTCAGGCGGGTCCAGAAAGCAACAGAACAGGTCCAGGCCATTGCCACCGCAACCGAAGAGCAGTCCACCGCCAGTGAAGAGGTCAACCGCAACATAGAGGAAGTAAACCGCATTTCCAGAGAAACAAGCGAGGTCATGACCCAGTCCTCCGGTTCAATTGCAGAACTCTCCCGTCAGGCCCAGGAATTAAAGGACCTGGTACAGCAGCTTAGTCAAAAGTAAAGCTGGAAAGTTAAAAAGTGACAGGGTAAATCCGTGAGCACAGATTCTCAAAAGGTCATTTACTGGCTGGACAGAAAAAGAAGCATAATTGAAGTCGGAGGGGCCTGGGACCGCTTCGCCCTGGAAAATGACGCCTCCAAGGCGTTTTCAAGGCAGGTCAAGGGAAGCTCGGTATGGAAATATATCCGGGACGACTCCACCAGGATGTGGCTGGACACCCTCCTGCAGCTGGCTGAAATCACCGGGGATGCTGTTGAGCGCCCTTACCGCTGTGACTCACCGGATACCAGAAGATACATGCAGATGAAGATAATCCCCGAAAAGCCCGGGGTGCTCAGAGTAGAACACAGGGTCGTCTCCACCGAGAAGCGAAACCGCACTGTATATTTTAAGACTTCGGATCAGATGTCCCGGAATATGGTCAGCAGGTGCAGCATCTGCGGCCGGGTAAAGAGCAAAGACCAGTGGCAGGAACCGGATCAGGGCACACAGGAAAAACCCCTGAATCTGACCGTGGTTTATACCGTATGTCCAACATGCTCCAGCAGCCTGTCATCCCGCTAAAACCTGAACTACCGGCAACACAAGAGTTGAATTATTACCATCGGAACAGAGGAAACAGGCAAGCCAGGATTTTTTGTTTGACATCCCCACCTGCACCCTTTAATGAAATCCGGCAGTGGTTTTAAGGACAGTTTAAACGGCCCTTTATTGTATCACATTTTATTTTGCCCGAGCCATTAACACTACAGCGAAACTTATAAAATTTTTCAACCTGTCTAAACTGGGGACAGTCCCGCACCTAATTGATTTCTCAACAAGTTTTAGTGATTTCATGAAATCATTCCCAAGTGGGTGCGGGACAGTCCCCGGAGGTCAATAAATAATTTTCGCTGTAGTGTTAAAAATAACCTCTTTTTATATCACCTGCCAGGCTGGGCTGGAAAACTCCCGGGACGCCTGGTTGCTGTCACAGGAGGACCATCAAAGCTTTGGTCATCCAAAAACTGACTGCCGCCTTGACCTGCTTTGCAAGCTGACATCTGCAGGCTCTGCTGCAGTTAACCATCAACTGATTCACGGACGCCAATGCATCAAACAGCCTGCTTAACTCACTCATGAAACTGTCAAAATTCAATCGAATAGCTGCTGCCAGCCAAGAGAATACTGCCGAATGGGCGCAATGGATACAGCCCGATTACAGCGAGTTTTCCTTTCAATCTGTGCTTATCAACATTGTGGCCATACTTTTCATGATAGCAGCAGTTGCAGGCATGGTCTGGTTAATAGAGATGGCGGTAGGGTGGCTGGGATGGCTCTTCTGGCCCATAGTGTTTATTTTGGGTATGTTGGCCTTACTCATCTATGTCACTGTCCTGAATCTGATCCGCCTTCAGTTCAAGCGTTGGGACACGGGCACCCAGAATATAAGGAGTGCTTCTCAGGGGCGTATCGAACTTGTGGGTCGCTGTCAGGCGCCGGTGGAACCTCTGGTGTCACCTCTTTTCGGTGTTCCCTGCGCCTACTGCAAATCCACTTTGACTATGCAACCTTCTCTGACTGGAGAAGCCGAGGCTGATTCTGATGTTTCTGTTTCTGAAAATGGCCAAAACCGGCAGGATCCGGCCAGTCCAAACAGTGATGAATCCATGCCAAATCGCCAGGGGCAGACCTCTTGGCGCGACCAGAAGAGTCTTGACTCATTTTTGCTGTGTGATGACGGCTACCAGGTCTTTGCCCCCATCCTGGACGATATAATGAGCAATGAGATGGGGATCGGGCTGAGTGGAAAGCCGCCTGAATCTTATCTTAGCAAGGATGTAAAGGAGTACATGAGACGCAACAACACGGAAATGGTCAGTTGTTACGAATGGGTTGTTCCGGTAGGCAGGCTGCTGCAGGCCAATGCCGTATTCAAAACCATGATGAGTGACGGCGACTACGTGGAGGAACTGCTTAAACGTCAGGGGTTGGAGAACAGTGAATTCAACCGTGAGAGTTTAAAAAAAATTGAAAAAGCATGGAGTCGTTATGCCGAGACACAGGAGGCGGCAGGCGGAGGCGAGCCGGTAAAGCTGGACACACTTTTGCCGCTGTCAATTTTCAAGGGTGTGGCAGTCACTGCCAGACCTTACAACCTTTTTTACTTTATCCAGGGTATCACAGTCCTGCTTGTGCTCGCTGTGACACTATCCTACTTCATTTTAACCTGGTTCGGCGTAGTGCCAACCCTGCCCTTTTTGGACTTTGGTCTTGAAAAATACTGATTAATCGTTGCGTTTGCTACTGTTGATTTCCGGGGGTTTCTGATTTTGGGTAACATGTACAAGGTGTGTCCCCAGCTGAGGCATACCCAGCAACCATGCGGGGGGGGGGGCATGTACCGGCCAGGG
>NZ_QYZY01000269.1:0-1160 GCF_003838035.1 Desulfonatronospira sp. MSAO_Bac3
ACAATCGTATTGACAATACTAGGGCAGAGCTAAAGGCTGAAATCCAGAAAAACACAGAAAGAATCGATTATACCAATACACGCATCGACAATCTGGCCAGGGAAGTGGCTGAGGCAAGAGGAGACCTGAACAAGGCCCTGAGCGACAAGGTGGTTGTCCAGGATCTTGTGGAGCGCGTGGGCAGGCTGGAAACCAGGGCTGCCTGATGCCGGTCCAAAGTTTGGGGTGACTCAAGAATTTTGACCAAATCCATAACTATTGAAAAAAATGGAATTATGGGCATGGATTCCCTGCATATTGCATGCGCTGAATATGCCAATGTCGATTATTTTATTACTTGTGATGATAAATTGATCAAACAGCTAAAAAATAATGAATTTAAAAATAGCTAGCAGGATTGTTACAAAACGTATGGCCCAGGATTACCCAGGACCTCCAGCAAGGAGCAATGGTCACTATCACTGAAAAGGCTATTCGAATACATACCCTGCCTGCAGCTTAAGCGACAATTCCAGAGATTCGTCCTGTTCCCCCATACCTTCTTCCCCATGCCATATGCCTTCTTCCCCATGCTCTATGCCCTATGCCTTGAATCCCCAATTCCTTCCTCAATTCCCAAGCCTTTCTCTACTTCTTCACCTTTCACCATTCCGCATTCATCATTCATCATTTCTTCCTCCCCCAATCCCCTCCTTGACAAAAACATATTATTACTGCTTAATATCCTGAACAGTCAGCATGAATTTAACCCAGAAGGAGATCGGGCATGACCCAGCCGGCATCGGTTATAGACCTGTACGACAGTCTCCTGGCAGCGGAAGACGAACGGGCCAGGGCACGGATTATTGCCGGGGCCTTCGAACGCCTGGAAGACCGTTACCCGGAGCTAAAGGACCTGGCCACCGCCAGCGGGGTGCGCGAGTCCGAACTGCGCCTGCAGAAAGAAATCGAGCAGTTACGCCTGCGCATAGAAGAAGTCCGCTCAGATCTTACCAGAGAGATTGAGCAGGTACGTGCAGACCTGTTAAAGGAAATAGAGAAGACCAACCTGCGTATAGAAGAGGTCCGCACAGAATTGATCCGGGAAATCGCTCAGGTACGTGCAGACCTGTCAAAGGATATCGAGAGGCTGCGTGCAGAAACCAGCAAAGAAATCGCCG
>NZ_QYZY01000270.1:0-1096 GCF_003838035.1 Desulfonatronospira sp. MSAO_Bac3
AAGAGTTTCCTCCCCGTTTTCCGAAAACAATAACCCCGTCTGCAAAATCCAGAAATTCAGGCCGGCCTGAGGCCTTAGTTTAACAGCATCCTTGGCGGTGCACAATACGTCCTGCACCCCCGTTTTGCGGGCCGATTGAAAAATCTCCTGAACAGCTCTATGATCCAGGGGATGATGATCAGGGAAAATCAAGTGTTTTACTGGCGGATAGCCCAGGAAATCCCAGGCTGAAGAAAAAATTTTTTCAGGCCCGGCTACGGCGGATATAAGCAGGTACTGCCTGCTTTGAATATCATATGTTGATATTTTGTCTCCCAATCTTTGCAGGGAGTTGACCTTTATCCTGAAAAAAATCAACGGTTTCCTGAAGTCTCTCAGCCTGCCATCAGCCAAGCTTTTCATCTCGTCCACAGACTTATCCCGGGTATTCACCAAAAATAAATCCGCCCGCTTCAGGGCCTGCACCCCCTCCCTCCACCTGCCCCCAGGAAAGACCCTGTCCCAGTCCTCCTGCAGATCCCGGGCGGTCAACAGCACCAGGTCCAGGTCCCGGTGCAGTCGCAGGTGCTGAAATCCGTCATCAAGAACAAAAACACTGGGGCTTAAATGCCTCAAAGCCCACCCGGCAGCCCTTTTGCGGCTGGGATCAACCACCACCCGCAAGCGTCCGGGTATTTGCGCAAGCATCAGGGGCTCATCTCCGCAGCAGTCGGGATCATCCAGGGGATGTACCACATGCGGGTAATGCGGCGGCCTGGCCTTGTACCCCCTGCTAAGAAGAACCGGTCTTTGACCCCAGGCGCTCAGTTTTTTCAAAAGATAGGCGCAGACCGGCGTTTTGCCAGTGCCTCCCATGCTGATGTTGCCCACCGACACCACCGGCACCGGCGCAGTCCAGGCCCGCTTGAGCAGATAGTGCTGCCTGAGGAGCATGGCCCGGGCATATATACGAGACGCCGCATGCAGGGCCTTGCCGCCAGCTTTTTTCAGCAGGCCCGATCCTGGCAACCAATCCGGCAACCCCAGCCCCCTTTCTGCTTAATGATGCACTCCAGCCGGAACAGAACCTTAAACCCTGAAGGCAAACCTCAAGTCT
>NZ_QYZY01000271.1:0-1245 GCF_003838035.1 Desulfonatronospira sp. MSAO_Bac3
CCAGGTCTTCAAAGGGAACTGTTTCCTCAGCCCCCTGTAGCGAGTCTGCCTCTACGGTCTCATTTATCTCAGTACCAGCTATCGCCAGGTTAACAGTCAGGTTGACAGTCTCTACACCTGCCATCTCTTCTATATTTACATCTACTCTGAATTCCTGGTCTGGCTCAGGTTTTTCAGGCGTTATAGTTATAGACTGGATGGAAATTTCGGAAGTAACCTGCCCCCCCCAGTTGGGGTGCCATCCTTGATTTCCTTCCAAAGGAGAACCTGTGGCAAAGTTCTGGGGCTTTTCAGCTATTTCTGGAACCTGCCAGCCCGAGAGATCCTGCTCAAACAGCTTAGCGTTATGAAACATCCAGCCAATATCTTCAACTCTGGAGACATTCCAGTCACCGATGTCCTGATTGAAGGCTTCAGCTGATTCGAACATGCCAAACATATCCGTAACGCTGGAGACATCCCAGTATCCGATATCCTTATTAAAATCCGAGCCATAAAAAAGACCGGACATATCCGTTACCTGCGAGGTGTCGATATTGTACTCTGAATCCTCGAAGGTGTACTCTATACCTTCATGTTCTACGGCATAGGAGCCATCTTCCACTGCTTCGCGGAGCTGAGCTTCGGTGACAGTATAATAAAAGCTCTCGATTATCTCCAGGTCAAATCCATTCTTATCCAGATTGGAGTCATCCTGGATGGTAAACTCTGCATCCTTGTCATTCAGGTAAATCTGCAGGTCATCTCCCAGGGCGGCGTCGGCATCAAAACCTTCAATGGTAACCGAGCCTGGTCCCTTAACAAAAATCCCCTGAGAAAGTACGTCAGCACCAAGCCCGGGTCCGGTAATAAGCTCATCAATTACCAGTTCTGTATTTTCCTGGGTTTCAAATATGAGCTGCTGACCTACACTGGATGCATCCAGGCTGAAGGACTCACGATTACCCTTGCCGTCACAGGCAACAGTCAGGCTGTCAACACCTGAGGCAAGTCCAACTCTTTCCAGGCTTATATCGCCGGAGCCAAGCATCTGCAGATGTGCCGCCTGGTCTTTATATCCAAGGTCAATGGGGACCTGGATCTCCAGTGCAGCCCCATCTGTTGCCACCAGTTCCAGGTTGTGCGGGTTGCCTTCAAATGTCTCCTGGATACTCAGGGTCTGACCCAGTGCATGGATGACGTACTCCTCTGAGCCTGTCTTTACGCCACTGTTTAAAGCCAGGTCATCCTGAAGTGCTGCAAACA
>NZ_QYZY01000272.1:0-21323 GCF_003838035.1 Desulfonatronospira sp. MSAO_Bac3
CCATGAGTCACCACCGAGGAGCCCCTGAGTGGTTACATTATTTTTCTGGTGCCGGCCAGGCTGGCAATGTATTTACCACGATTGAACCGATTGTTGTACCTGAAGATGGTATCCACCAGGCCCATGTGCAGTGTACCAAAGGCTTCCACGTACCTTTTGCTGAGCCATCGGTAGTATTTTTCCATGCTTTTCATGCATTGAGGGAAACATATCCTGATCAATTCATCTATGTATCGGTCTGCCTGACCGTCAAAATAGTTTTCCATCTGCGGGGGCGGTCCATTGAGGATGGGCTGGTACTGCTGAACAAATACATATGCCCCGGGCAGGGAACGTAAAAATTTGAACCGTTCCAGGTCCTGGGCAAGGGTGGTATTGTAGCCGTACATGCAGATGAATTCAACGTTGTTTTTGCTGTTGAAAGCAAGCAGTTCGTACTTCCTGCGCAGGGACTGGAGGTTGGAATCGTCATTTAAGCTGAAGTGATAAACGCTTCTTTTAAAATTGACGTTGCAGGCCTGTATTCTTCGAAGCAGCCCGGCCCGGGACTCGTCCACCAGGCTCAGGTCCAGGGTCTGGTTGAAGTTGACGGCGATTTTCCTGGCGGCCAGTTCCTGAAGCAGTTTTTCGCATTCAGGATGGGCCAGGATGTTGTCGTCCAGAAGAATCAGTTTTTTCCGTCCCTGGACCAGGGACTTGACATCGCTTACCTGGCGCGGCCTGCCTTCCTTGACCGGGACAATGCAGAACGGACACTTGAAGGGGCAGCCCCGGGTCAAAAAACCCAGGGCCCGCTCCTGAAGCTCAGGGTAGAGGTCAAAATCGGGATCCTTTGCCTCTATGTCTGCGGGCAGCCTCATGTGCAGGTCCACTCCTGAACCGCCCCCACAAAACTTCTGCCCGTAAAACGACTGCATTTTAAAAAAGCGTCTTCTGGAAGAATCCAGATTGAATACACAGCTGGCAAATACCGCTTCAGCATCAGGCACGCAGGCCTCTTTTCTGGCCAGCTGCACCGGGTATCCTTTTTCCCTGTAATGCCTGGCAAGCTTCATCAGGGCCAGGTTGGGCAGCCTTCCGTCCACGTCCACCATAAGCATGGTCCCCGGAGACAAAGGAGATGAAGGGGCTGAGGGCGTTGTCCTGGGCGGATAGTGCTGGTGATAGTCCTTGAATTGAGGCAGAGTGCCCCAGGAAAAATTTTTGTAGAAATTTTGGTAAGCCAGGGGCGAGAGAGCCACGATAAACTGCATGGCCGGGAATACCTGTTCCAGGAGCTTGATCCAGTCCGGGAAATAATCTTGCGGGCAGTACTTTTCCGGGCTGTCCAGGATCATAACCCCGGGAAAGTGCAGGGGGTTGGGCTGGCTGGGCAGGGCGTCATGCAGGTGCCTGGCGGCGTCCATTACCGGCAGCAGCGGCAGCTTGAGGTGTGCCGGGACCTGTTCCCACAAGGCAGCAATGTCTGCATCCTTTTGCATCCATGCACTGGTCTGCAGGCCGAAACAGGCCGCAAAAAATCTCTGCAGGTCCCCCAGGATACTGGCCGGCATGTAGCGGCGGCACCTGACCGCCCGGTAATGCAGGCTGGCCAGAAAGGAAGGTGCATGGGTCAGTCCGGCCCGGCTGTCAAAAAGGGAATGAATGCGTTTGAGCTGGAAAAAGGGGTCATGGAAATCAAAGTCGTGGTCAGCATTAGACAGGTTTATGCCGCTGCCATAGGCAAAAACAGTATGCCTGGAAGGAGGACACCATTTTGAAAGTTTCAAATAAGGGTACTTATCCGGCAAAAGCCGGGCCTTTTCCCGGCCAAGACGTCTGGGCGCACCTTTTTTTGTTATGGCCACAGCGCTTTTTACCGGGCCGGATGCAAATACAGTCCTGTTTTGAGGGATGTGGCTGCGCCAGCAAAGCTCAAGGTGCAGATTTTTTTTCCTGGTTTCCACCAGACTTTTCAGTTCAAAGTCCAGCCGGTTCAGAAAATCAGTACACCCACTGCAGCTAAGGGCCACAAGCCTTAGCAGTTCCTCTTGCAGGGGAGCATGGCTTTTTTCTATGACGTTCCACCGCCCCGGGGTTTCATGGCTGCCGGAAAGGGAAAAAACGCCCTGTTCATTCAAAGCGGCATTGTCGTATTGTAGTTCCAGAATATACATGACAAAGGGATGCCGGCGGATTAACCCAGTGTATCAGGTGTTTTTACAGGCTGATCAAAGTCCGGGATTATAAATAAGAGGTGCAGGGTTGGCAATGTGTTTTGCACATGCTGGGCATACACAGGCAAAGTATGACCAGCGGGCAGGCTGAATCCGGTTGTTCTTCTTGACTTTAATCCGCCCGGCTGGAAATATCCAGGACTGTGTCTTCTGGTAAATGCTAACTATTCTGGATGCTGCTTATTTGTATCGGGGAAAATGCCCTTAGAGGCCGAAACGGCTGCCCCCTGAACCTTATCGCAGCTCAACCTCCAAAGAGATGACAAGAGAGAAAAATGAATACCGGATCCTCCAGCCAGAATAAATGGCTGATCCATTCCCAGCGCCTGGCAGCAGTGCTTGTGCTGGCAGGTATCCTGCTAAACGTAGGCTTACTTTCCTTTATGCAGATAAAGCCGGAAATTGTTGTACATACTTCAATGGTGATAGAAGGGCTTTTTGTTTTTCTGGTGGGTGGTATCCTGATATTTATTTTCTGCTGTCGTCATACGTGGATGCAGGGGCTGGAAAACAGGTTCCTGGTCCTTTTTATCCTGGGTGTGGGCATGTTGTTTCTGTATGCGGCAACAGACTTTGCAAGCAATTTCGTGCTGACCGCTTCTGGTGATTTTGTGCATGTGTCTGTAGAGATAGCCAGGCTGGCAGCCATTTCCCTGTTGGTCATATCTGCAGGTCTGTGGATCAGGGATCTCATGAGGACACGTCAAATGCTTCTTAGAAATGAGAAAAGACTTGAGGATAGCGAGCAGCGTTTTCGAGACGTTGCCGAGGCCGCCGGGGAATACATCTGGGAGATAGACCCTGGAGGCACTTACAGTTTTTTGACTCCCAGGGTGGAAGATGTTCTTGGTCGCAGGGTGGATGAAGTGCTTGGCCGCTCTCCTTTTGATTTCATGCCGCATGAAGAGGCCCGAAGAGTTGAAAAAATGCTGGCTGGCTGGGCTGAGAAAGGCGAATCCTGGCAGGGGTTGGAGCATCAATCAGTACGCCCGGACGGCAGGATAATCTGGCAGCGGGTGAGCGGGATGCCTGTCAAGGATTCAGAAGGTGAGCTGAAAGGATTCAGGGGCACCGGGCTGGATATTACTGCAGAAAAGGAAGCCAGGCAAGCCACGCAGGAATTGACAGAAAGGCTGCGCCTGGCCACTGAAGCAGCTGAACTGGGCATATGGGACCTGAGAATTTCCGATGGGTACTTAGAATGGGATGAGGGCATGTTTCGCATTTACGGGGTCAGCCGGGATGATTTCACAAATTCTGTTAAAGACTGGACCGATGCCCTGTTGCCTGAATACCGGGAACAGGCGGAGCAGGATTTTAAGGCAGGGATTGCCGGCCAGGGAGCTTACCGGTCCGAATTCAAGATCCGTAGAAAAGACGGTGAGATAAGGCACATACGGGCTATGGCCCAGTCCATTCATGATGAGACAGGCAATCCGGTGCGGGTGGTGGGCATTAATGAGGACATTACAGAGCAGAAGATGGCGGAACAGGAGCTGCGCCAGGAAAGAGACTACTCTTCCCGAATTATCCAGATGTCGCCTGCGATAATATGCGGCATATCCTCTGATGGGACCTGCAACTATGTCAATCCGGCCGGGGAAAAAGTTACGGGCTACTCAGCACAGGAGCTGGTGGGTAAAGACTGGTGGTCTACCCTGTACCCGGGAAGCTCCTATGAACAGGTCAGGCAGTTATTCCAGGACATGCAGAATGGACCGGTTCAGAACCATGAGATGACCCTGACCCGTAAGGACGGACATGAGCGCATAGTCGAATGGAACTCTTTGAACCGGTTGGACCAGGAAGAAAACTTACTGGAAGTGGTGGGTTTCGGCCACGATATCACTGACAGGAGAATTGCGGAAGAAGAGCTTTTCAAGAGGCAGGATGAACTTGAGAAGACCACCCGGGAGCTGGAAGGTTTTTTTGATGTCACCCTGGGCCTGCTGATGATAGCGGATTTCCAGGGACGTATCCTGAAGCTGAACCGGGCCTGGGAGGATATCCTGGGGTACCCTTTAAACGAGATCGCCAGGAGCAATCTGTTTGATTTTGTGCATCCCCGGGACCAGGAAAAAACCCGCGAAGCCATGAGCAGTCTGAGCCGGGGCGAGCATGTCAGGGACGTGGTCAACCGCTACCAGCACAAAAACGGCGGCTACATCTGGGTTAGATGGCAGGCCAGTTCCCGGGAAGGTCTCATTTATGCCTCGGCCAACGACATAACCGAGTCCATAATGCTTCAGGAGAGGCTTGCCCAGGAGAAAGATTTCCTGCAGCAGATAATTGACAGCTCTCCCAATCCTATCTTTGCCAAGGACTGGCATGGCCGGCATACCCTGGCCAACACCAGGGTTGCAGAACTTTTCGGAACCACCAAGGAAGCTATGCTGGGCAAAACAGACTACGATATGACCGCCACCGAGGAGGAAATACAGGCCTTTCTCCAGGATGACCGGGAGGTTATGCTGAGCGGCAAGCAAAAATACATCTCCCAGGAACAGTTGACCGACAGCCAGGGGCAGGTGCGCTGGTTTCAAACCACCAAGGTTCCGCTGATGCTGTCCCATGACCCGGAAAAACGCCAGGTAATGGGCATAGCCACAGACATTACCCATCGCATAGAAAGCGAACATCGGGTTCAGCTTGCCAGAGAGGAAGCCGAGGCAGCCAACCGGGCCAAGAGCGATTTCCTGGCCAACATGAGCCATGAAATCCGCACCCCCATGAATGCGGTAATAGGTTTAAGCCAGTTGCTGCTGCAGACCTCCCTTGATGACCGGCAACGGGATTACCTGAATAAAATCAGCAACTCCTCGCGCATGCTGCTGGGCATCATCAACGATATCCTGGATTATTCCAAGATTGAGGCAGGCAAGCTGGAACTGGACATGCACACCTTCAGGATGGATGAACTGCTGGATCAGATGAAGACCCTGTTCGGCTCCACTGCAGAAGACAAAGGCCTGGAAATAATATTCAACATCTCCACGGATGTTCCCAGAATACTCAAAGGTGATTCCCTGCGCCTGGGACAGGTGTTTACCAACCTGCTGGGCAATGCTGTCAAGTTCACGGAAAAAGGTCACGTGGAACTGGCGGTTCATAAGTCAGAGGTCAGAAGTCAGAGATCAGAGGTCAGAGAGCAGGGGACAGAAGTCAGAAGTCAGGATCTGGGACAGGGGACAGGGGACAGAGGTCAGGGGTTAGAGGCAGCAGACCGGGACTCTGAATCGAAAATAGTCCGGTTGCTTTTTGAAATAAAAGACACCGGTATCGGCATGGATGATGAGCAGGTCCAGAGGCTTTTCCAGCCATTCTCCCAGGCAGACACCTCCACTACCCGCAAGTACGGGGGCACAGGGCTGGGCCTGGTCATCAGCCACAAGCTTGTGCAGCGCATGGGCGGCCGGCTCCAGGTTGAATCCACACCCGGGCAGGGCAGCAGGTTTTATTTTGAGATTGATCTGCCAATGGCCCCGGAAGCCGAAACAACTCAAGAGTGTATCGGGTTTGACAGCCACAGGGTACTGGTGGTGGACGACCATGAAGCAGCCAGGCAGGTTCTTCGAAATATTCTGGAAAGCTGCATGTTTCAGGTGAAAGAGGCCCATGACGGCCGGTCGGCTGTCGACGCGGTAGTGGCTGCGGACAGGGCGGGCGAGCCTTATGAATTTGTTTTCATGGACTGGAAAATGCCCGGCGAACTTGACGGGCTGCAGGCTGCCAGGGAGATTGACAGGCTGTATGCCGAGGGATTTTTAAAAGGCAACAGGCCCCCTTTTGTGGTGGTCAGTGCTTACCAGCGCAGTGAACTGCCGGAAGACAGTGTTGAATGCTTCAATTGTTTTCTGAGTAAACCTGTTACCGCCTCCTCAATATTCAACGCCATTGCAGAGGCCACCGGCAAAGCGCCTTCTTATACCCGCGATGACGAGCAGTTTACAATACCCTCTTTTCAGGGATATTCCATCCTGCTGGCTGAAGACAATGCCTTGAACCAGGAGGTGGCCTGGCAGATGCTGGAAAAGACCGGGGCCGCACTGAGCCTGGCCGCAAACGGTGCCGAGGCGGTGGAAATGGTTGAGGCCGGCAGCTTTGACCTGGTGCTCATGGATCTGCAGATGCCGGTCATGGACGGTTTTGAGGCTACCAGGAAAATACTGGAGCGTTTCCCGGATCTGCCGGTTATAGCCCTGTCCGCCGCTGTAATGGAGGAGGACAGAAATAAATCCAGGCAGGCCGGAATGCGGGACCACCTGTCCAAGCCCATAGAGAGCACCAGTCTTTACCGGACCCTGGCCAGATGGCTGCAAGCCGGAGATTCAGTCAAAGTCCAGAAAATGGAGCCTGAGCAGGACTCATCCCTTCTGCCCCGGTCTCTGGAAGGTTTCGACCTGGCCCAGGGGCTCAGATCTGCCGACAGGGACTCCGGTTTTTACCACAGGATGCTGCTGCGTTTCCGGGAACAGTTGAGCGGTGAGTTTGCCCGCATTGATGAAGAGCTGGACAAGGGAAAAAGCGGAGACGGCCCAAGGCTTGTGCATACCCTCAAGGGCCTGGCCGGAACAGTCGGGGCCGTGCGCCTGGCTGAAGCTGCCAGCTTCATAGATCTGGCCTTTAAGGAGAACAGGGAAATAACTCTGGAACTGCGCCGGGAACTGGACCATGCTATGCAGCAGGCCCGGACAGAGCTGGACGGCCTGGAAAAAGCTCCAGGTCAGACCCGGGAAGTCGACCAGGAAGAGGGTGTGGCTGCCATGTCCAGCATGCTGCAGCTGCTTAAAAACAGCGAGATGGTCCAGGACGAGCTTATCGAGGCCGTTACAGGTTTTTTGCGCAGCCGGGCAGGGGTAGAAGAGGTTGACGAGCTGGCCGGGCTGGTGGAAAACTTTGAACACGATGCTGCCGTCGTAAAACTGCTGGAACTGGCTTCAAGATCAGGAGTAAGTATAGAATGAGTTCCGACGAAAAAAAGGAAAAAAGATCAGTACTTATAGTGGATGACCAGCCGGACAATATCCATGCCCTGGGAAAGCTCATCAAAGATGAATACAGGATAATGGCGGCCACCAGCGGAGCCAGGGCCCTGGAAATAGCAGAAAGCGACAACCCCCCGGATCTGATCCTGCTGGACGTAATGATGCCGGAAATGGACGGGTACGAAGTATGCCGCAGGCTGAAACGAAACGAGAAGACCAACTCCATTCCGGTAATTTTTGTGACCGCCATGGATTCTGCCGAAGACGAAGAGACGGGCTTCAACCTGGGTGCGGTGGACTACATCTCCAAGCCTTTCAAGCCTACCATAGTCCGGGCCAGGGTCAAAAACCAGATGAACCTCAAGATCAAGACGGACATGCTGGAAAAGCTGTCCATGCAGGATGGCCTGACAGAAATCCCCAACCGGCGTTTCTTCGAGGAAAACCTGGCCAGGGAGTGGTCGCGATGCATGCGCAACGGCCTGCCTCTATCCCTGCTCATCATGGATATTGATAATTTCAAACCCTACAACGACAACTATGGCCATGGAGCAGGAGATGACTGCCTGAAAAAAGTAGCAAACGTGATCAAAAATACTCTGTCCCGCCCCACGGACCTGGCCGCCCGCTACGGGGGCGAAGAATTCGTGGTTCTTCTGCCCGAAACCCATGCTGCAGGAGCCCTTCACGTGGCTGAAGAGCTGCGGGCAGCAGTGCAGGGCCTGGGCATCACCCACGAGCACTCTCCCACAGCATCAGTAGTCACCATAAGTGTGGGAACGTCCACCCACAGTGCAGAAAGCCCCATGAAAAACAAAGAACAGTTGCTGCAGCTGGCGGACGAGGCCCTGTACCAGGCCAAAGAATCCGGCAGAAACCGGGTTCAGTCTTCGTATCTCGATTGGTGAGGAGGGCAGGGGACAGACAGGCACCCCGGCACTTATTTTATGGATGCTTAGCTTCGTGCTGCGCGCTTCGCGTTGTTCGTGTGACAAAAATGGACTTTTGCAGGCTTATCCTGCTATGCCCTGAGTGCGGCACAAAATTATCAGCGTCCGCGGGTGATAAGAAGTCACCCGGGACGCTGTCGGGGATCAGTAAAAATCGGCAAGAAGTTCATCGTCTTCCTGGACGTGGTAGCCAATGCCTCTGTAGGTTTCTTCATCAAGTCCGGCATCATCAATGGCTTCCTGCATTTCTTCCACTGCCTCACTTCTAAGGTCTTCGTAAAGAACGCCCTCGGCGTCATGCAACAAGCTGGTATACTCAGCCCTGATTTCCTTGAGTTCCTTGGAAGCCTGCACAAACGCCTGCAGGTCTTCATGCTCTATATCATCGGCTGAGAGTTCGGTTTCTTTGTCGATCTCGCTTTCAAAAACATCATCGTAGTTTGATGCATGTACAGCCCCAAGACTGAAGACAAAAAGTACAACGCTGAAAAGAGCGGTTGTAATAAATAATTGATTTTTTTTCATGATGCGACCTCCTTTAGTTTGAAACTCAGTGCCGGTTCACAGCTTTGCAGGTACAGAAACATTGTGATTGTATGCGGCTTCAAACATAAAGCATGTAGTGTGCCAAAAAGAAAAAACTTTCTGCCTGCATTTAAAAGTCCTGCTGGTGGCGAATTTCTCCGGCGTACAGATTTTCCGGTTAAGCCTCCTCCGGGCTTGCAATAAAGTCTCATGTGTCAAAATAAAACAGGGTCGGAAGGCAGCTTGAAGCAGCATGCCGGGGAGGATGGATGTATCTGCAAAAAGTTTTTTGAGCGGGTTTTACAGGCGGCAATTATCTGATTCTGCTGACCCCTTAAACATCATTTCTGGCTGCATTTACGCCGGGAAGCGTGACAGAAGGATTTCCAGCAGGCGCATCTTCCAGGGGGAACTGCTGTTCATCCAGTGTACAAGAATAGTGCAGAATGCCGGCCGGTATGCAGGGGTGCGGCTATAGTGATCAAGATTTCACCAGAGATTTTCGGCAGAATTCTATAGTGCCCTGCGTGTCGGGCTGAGAGTCTTTCTTTCTCATAATTTTCATGCGCATGAACTCGTTGGCCAGACATAAAAGAATAAGGGCCGTTTGCTCCACAGGGTGCGCGTCAAACTCTTTTTTTGCATTGCCGGATTCCAGACAGTCCTGGATATAGGATGACACCATCTGCTGCTGTTTTTCCAGGATATCCCGGCAGGCATGTTGTTTCTGCATAAGCTTGCCTGGGCAGTTGGAAAGGATCAGCCTGGCATTCTGGGGATGCTCTTCAGCAATGTGAGAGTGCAGCCTGATGAGGTTGGCTATCTTGTCAAACTCTGTCTGGGTGTTTTTGGGCAGTTCGTCAATATGTTCGGCGTATTTTTGAAACACCTCTGCCAGGATGTATGTAAAAATTTCTTCTTTGCCCTTGAAATGGTAGTAAAGAAGGGGTTCAGTGACTCTGGTTTCCCTGGCGATCTGCAAGGTGGTGGTGTTGTCGAATCCCTGGGAGGCAAACAGTTGGGCGGCAACCTCCAGAATCTTTTTCTTCTTGTTTTTGGCCATTTTCTTTTCCTTTGAAAAATCAAAGCCCTCACACAAGGGTGAGGGCGTGGTTTGGTTTATCTGCCGGGCATCTTGATTTCACGTTTTTTCCACAGTTCCATGTCCTGCATTTTTTTGCGCCGCTCACGGGCCAGTGATTTGGCCACAAGGGACTGATTCTTCTTGTAGCCCCATTTGGCTTTGTATTCTTCAGGAGTCATGTCATGCTTGGCAAAATGCTTTTTTGTCAGCACCTTAAAAGACTTGCCGCACTCAAGACAGGTTATGCTTTTTTCTTTAATTGCCTTTTTGGGGTCCACAGAAGGTTCCTGGGAATCTTTTTCCTGTAATTCATCTGTTTTGGAAGCTTCCTGTATCCCAGCAGACAGGGATTTGATCATGGAATTTATCTCTTCTTCTGTCATGTTCCGCACTGCGGCCTGGGCTTTGACGATCTCCAGAGCCTGTTTGACGTGGTCTTCCATTTCTTCTCCTTGGTTGTTTTTTAAAGGATTTAAAGGTTGTTACCCGATGCATTATACTTGTAAGATGCATGTACGTGGTATTTTTCCGGGACAGATATAGAGACGTTTGCCTTACTTCAGAATTAAAGTCAATAAGTCTATTCACAGCATCAGCTCAAATCAAAGCACTGCCTGAATCCGACATTGCCTGCAGGCATGGCATTATACTGGTAAGGAATGATATCAGGTAGAAAAGATCATCCGAATATCCAGGCCAGAAATTCCATGCGGGCGAATATGCCGCCTACGATGAAGGCTGTGGCACTGGTGGCGATGAGCATGAAAAAAGCGGTTTTTATGCTGAACTCCCTGGCCAGGATAGCCACGATGGCTATGCATGGCACGTAGAAAAGCCCAACAGTAGCGCCCACGAAGAGCTGCAGTGTGGTCAGGTCCATCTCGATGAGAGGGAGGACGGCCAGTTCCCGGCGCATGATGCCCAGGATAAGAGGTACAGATGCCTCCTGGGGCAGCAGAAGCCAGTGTTCCACCAGGGGGCTCATGAAACGCCCTGCGGCAGCCATGATACCCGTTTCGTAGAGTACGGAGGCAATGCCTACGGCCACGACCATGGGCAGGGCCCCGTCTGTAACGTAGCGCTTGAACCTGATCCAGATCTTTTTGGCCAGTACGTCCCGGCGCGGGGGCAGAAGTTCGGGGATTTCCATGATGGTCAAAGGCCTTGGTCCCTTGAGGGCCTTGTCCATGATGAGCCCGGCCAGAATCAGGGCCAGAAAGGACAGGCCGAACACAGCCACCACCACGCTTACGGATCTCTCGGCCAGCATGGCGATGAAGGCCCCGGTCTGGGAGATGCAGGGAACAGCCATACAGATCATGGTGGCGATGATAAGTCGTTCTTTGCCTGTGGCCAGGGCCCGGGTGGCCAGGATGCCGGGAATGCCGCAGCCGTATCCCAGCAGCAGGGGAATTATGCTTGAGCCCTGCAGGCCGATCCTGTTGAGCAGTCCATCCAGGAGTACTCCCAGGCGGGGCAGGTAACCGCTGTCCTCCAGGGCGGCCATGACCCCGTAAAAGGACAGAACATAAGGCATGACCAGGGCGAAGGGCCATTCGATACCCTTGACCAGGAAGCCGTATTCGCCGACCATGATGTTTTGAATGGTGCCGGGAGGGACAAAGGCCTGGACCACGGCAACTATTTGCGGAATAACCAGGTCCCGGAAAAAAGGCAGCAGTATCAACTGGCGCAGCTGCATCCCGATGCCGATGATCAGGGCAAAGGCGATTGCCAGGATGATTATGGCCAGGGGCAGGCCCGGCCAGGGCTGCACCAGCTTTTCCCCCCAGCGACGCCTCCTGGAACTGTTCTGGGAGGGCCGGCCGGTGGTGACTTCCCTGGAGAGCTTCTCGGCCATGCTCCAGTGTCTGTCCTGGCTCCAGTCCAGCCTGGGCTCAAAGGGACGGTCCAGGGAATTGCGGATTTCATTTTTTAATTCCTGAAAGCCTTGTTTCTCCACAGCCACCATGGGTACTATGGGTACACCCAGGCGGCGGGAAAGCCCTTCCCAGTCGATGTGTATATTTTTGTCCCGGGCCAGATCCACCCGGTTGAGGGCTACCACAGTGGGCAGGCCGAAGCTTAAAACCTGGAAAAGAAGGTAGAGGCTGCTTTCGAGGTTGTTGGCGTCCACCACGCAAATGACCGCGGAGGGGGCGGAGCCCAGATCTTCGGCGCACACGTCGCTTTCTTCGCGGCAGTGGGAGCAGGTGCTCTGGGTGCCGGGTTTGTGCTGTCCGCGGAGCATATCCACAGCCACCTGCTCGGCCTGGTTGGTGGCATTGAGGGTGTATGTGCCGGGTACATCCACCAGGACCACGTCCCGGTCGTTTATCCCGGCTTTGCCGGCGACAAACTCTACAGTGGTCCCGGCGTAATTGGCGCAGCTTACACTTAACCCGGTGAGATGGTTGAATATTACGCTCTTGCCCACATTGGGCGGGCCCATGAGCAGTACATGGGCCTTACTCATTCTCTGGGCAGAGGTCGAGCTGTTTGCGCAGCTTTATCTGCCTGGCAACGGAGCGTCCCAGGGCGGTATGCCTGCCTTCTATTTCAGCAACCAGAGGGCCTCCGAACCTGGCCCTGCAGCGCAGACAGACTTTTTTTCCGGGTCTGAATCCCAGAGGTTCCAGAAGGGCCTGATCAGGTATGGAATCGATTTCGCCTTCTTCATCCAGCTGCAGGCAATCCAGGGTTCTCAGGTTTTGGCATTCGGGGGGTCGGTGCGGGCATTCCTGTGTGTCTTGTTTGCGGCCAAACCACATCTTAAACATTTCAGGCTCCTTTATTTTATTGGGAAATATTATTTTACTGTAAGTGTTCACCTTAATGATATGACCTCCAGTGGTCCGGAAATTCGGCAAACAGGACGTAAAAACTCGCTCCAAGGAAGCGTAAATCAAAACCTCTTCAAGTTTTTTAATCAGCAAAGCTTCAATTATATTATGCTTTGAATTAAGTTGGGGTGTTTAACGGTTTTGATTAACGCTTCCTACGTCGCTCAGACAGTTTACGCCCAGTTTGCCGAACCCCCGGCCCCTGGCTTTTCGTCCGCAGGTGCTGAATAGCTACATTTTACTCAGACTTTCATGCTGATTTTCAATATCATTAACAGGTAAATATAAAAAGTCAAGGGGTTTGACTTTGAATGTAGTTATCAAAGGATATTTTTTAAAAAAAGTCAAGTCCTTTTTTCGAGCTCTTGAGTGTTTTTTTCCGCCGGCATTTCCTTGATGAGGACCACGCTTTTCTTGCCGAGCATCTGCTTGACCCGGAGGCTTTTGCAGCCGCATTTATCTGAAAAGTTGTCCGCGCCGGGGTAATAGCTGCAGAGATAATCCCTGGGATCCCTGAAGACTATCCTGGACCCGGGGCTGACATGCTCCATTACTCTATTGAGTACAGGGCCCATGGGCCGTACATGCAGGGAGAGCCAGACAGCATCAAACCCGGTAAAATCAAGGGTAGTACCGCAGCCGGAAGCAAGACTGACCTTATTTTTGGTGCCGGACTTTTCCAGGGCTCTTTCAGCCCAACCAAGGGTGCCGGCGTCCTGGTCAACGGCGGTAACCCTTGCGCCGAAGCCGGCAAGCCCCATTGCTGTCATGGGCAGGGGGCCGCATCCTACGTGCATGACCTTCATGCCGGGTTTTATTCCCGAGGCCTTGATTTCGCTTTGCAGCATCTTTTTATAGAAAAGCCTGTAATATGCCCGGGCAAAAAAAGGCCAGGCGCTTCCAATGGTCTCCAGGCGTTTGATGAAGTTCAAAAAAATCTTGTCAAAACTTAGTTTTGCCGTGCCGAAGGCGTAGGCGGCTTCTGTGGACATGGGTTGGTTGTTCATTTGAGCCTCTTGTCAAAATAAGGTTTTAAGTTGGGCTGCAGCTGGAATCTGCCTGCAGGGTTATAAATACACATACAGGGCGAAAAAGTTTTGCCATATCCCCCATGCAGGGTTTATTGCAGTTATTTTTGATAGTTAAGCCTCTTTGCCTTTGTTTGATTTTTGAGCTGATTATCAATATCAATGATAGCCTGAAGATAATTTTTATCCATTGGCTTCTCCTGATTGTTTCCGGAATAGACTTTTTTAAGAGTTCTGAAATCTACTTGCCGCTGCACTCGGCGCAGTAGCCGTAAAGATACATGCTGTGCTCATTCAGGGTGAATCCGTGCTGACTGGCCAGTTCTTCCTGAAGTTTTTCTATGCGGTGATCAACCACCTCTACATTTTTTCCACATTCCTTGCATATCAGGTGGTCGTGGTGACTCTGGCCATAGTAGGGCTCATATCTGGCAACACCATCCCCGAAATCAACTTCCCTGGCAATGCCGGCGTCTGAGAGCAGTTTGAGGGTGCGATAGACAGTAGCCTGCCCAATGGACCGGTCCTGTTCCCTGGTTTTACGATACAGCTCTTCAGGGGAAATATGGCCCTGGGTATTCCAGAACACATCAAATATTATGGCCCGCTGAGAAGTAAAGCGCAGTTTTTGTTTGGCCAGATACTGAAAAAACTGTTCCCGGGCGTCCTGCATTGTCTCTCTCCCTGATATTGAATATCTTTATCTGCATGTTTCAGGCTTTGTCAACACAAAATTTTAATAAACCCTTTTGCGGACGAAATTTATATGCAATCCTGAAAAAAATAAAGTTTTTTTGTAACTGCCCACCAAAAAAATACCTGTTTTCTGGATGGGTAAGGGTGCCGGGTAGGGATGGAGTTGCAGGGTAACCATTCAGGGGATGCCTTGTGCCAGGAGCTACAACTGAGTGCCCCTGAATGGTTACGCTGTAGGGATAAGAAGCATTTTTGTTTTGATGAAATAGATGGGGTAAGCTGGATGTTTATATCTGCAACTACTTGAAATTATTAACTCTTGGTGGAGGCGGCGGGACTTGAACCCGCTACCTCAGCCTTGCGAAGGCTGCGCTCTCCCAGCTGAGCTACGCCCCCATTGAGAAATTTTAAACACATTATCCAAAACGTATGCTTTTGGCAAGGCGCAAGCAGGACTCCCGGTGGTTGCCCTGTTGCGCCTGTTTGACATGCAGGTAGGTGCTACATGACTTTTTTTACCCGCATAGCTTCCCGGGTCGCAAAAAGCCCTGCCTTTACATAAGGGTCCTGGTCCATAATGGAGTTGACCTTTTCCACGTCTTCGGTGTCGAAAATAATCAGGCTGCCGTTCATCTCTCCCTGGTCATCCAGAAGAGGCCCTGCAAAGTGGATCAGTCCCCGGTCCTGCAGATCTTTTAACATGGCTACGTGTTTTTCCCGCTGGGCCTTCCTGGTTTCCAAGCCGCCCGGCCTGTCCTTGCCTATGAATACTACCATTGAATCCTCCTTTTTTTGTGCGTATATGTTGTGATCATCTTTATACTTGCATCGGTGCAGCGCATATCATATATGATGTCAGCAGGCTCCGACGTATTGGGAAATCTTTGTTATGAAAAAAATCCGCGATCACTATTCCAGGCAGGCCAGGCAGGATAATTATCCGGCCCGATCTGTGTACAAGCTAAAAGAAATGGACAGGCGTTTCAGTCTGCTGCGCCCCGGACAAAAGGTCCTGGACCTGGGGGCATCGCCTGGTTCCTGGTGCAGCTTTGCGGCCCAGAAAGTCCAGTCCAGGGGATTTGTTCTGGCAGTGGACCTGAAGGAACCTACACTGTCATTTCCGCAGCATGTAGTTTTTATTCAGGGAGACATTATAAACGACAATGCGGCAAGGGAGCAAGTCCGGGATTTTGCCCCGTTTGACCTGGTTTTAAGCGATATGGCTCCCAAGACCACGGGTATAAAGATAACCGATCAGGCCCGGTCTCACGAGCTTGCCCGGGAAGCATTCGACCTGGCCCGGGAGATGCTTGGGCCAGGCGGCAGCATGGTGGTGAAAATATTTGAGGGCCCGGACGTACAGGAACTGGGCAGGGAAATGAAGGCCTGCTTCAAGCGCGTCAAGCATTTCAAACCCAAAAGCTCCAGGGCTGAAAGCAAGGAGATTTTTCTGGTGGGGATGGAACTGGTTCAGCAAGAAGTTTGATATATGTCAGGATGTTTACCTATAAAAACAGGAGAATTCATATATGGCAGGACACAGTAAATGGCACAATATCCAGCACAGAAAAGGCAGGCAGGATGCCAAGAAGGGCAAGATCTTCACCAAGGTGACCAAGGAGATCATGCTGGCTGCACGCGACGGAGGAGGGGAGCCGGACAAGAATCCCAGACTGCGGGCGGCCATTGATTCGGCCAAGTCCGCAAACCTGCCCAAGGACAAGATTGAGACAGCCATTAAGAAAGGCACCGGAGAACTGGCCGCGGACCAGATTGAAGAATCAATATGCGAAGGCTACGGTCCCGGGGGAGTGGCCATGCTGGTGCAGATAGCTACAGACAACAAGAATCGCACCGTGGCCGAGGTAAGACATCTTTTGAGCAAGAACGGCGGGTCCATGGGCGAATCTGGTTGCGTGGCCTGGATGTTTGATCACAAGGGTGTTTTGTCTTTTGACAAGGAGAGCTACAGCGAGGAACAGCTCCTGGAGGTCGGCCTGGAGGCAGGGGCCGAGGATATCATCGACGATGGGGAAGTCTGGCAGGTTCGCTGTGCGCCTGAGGACTTCACCCCTTTGCAGCAGGCTTATCAGGAGGCCGGAATGGAGGTAAGCGAGGCAGAGCTGACCATGGTGCCTCAGAATACCGTAGGGGTGGATCCAGAGACTGGGCGAAAAATCCTCAAGCTCTATGAGGCCCTGGATGACCTTGATGACGTCCAGAATATTTACACCAACTTTGAACTGCCGCAGGAACTCTTGCAGGAACTGGAGAATTAAGCGTGACCAGCTCTTCTTCAGGGCTGGTCATCCTGGGCATTGACCCGGGCTCCAGGTGCACCGGCTACGGAGTGGTGCGGGAGACATCCGGCTGCCTGGAGTTACTGGGTACTGGAACCATCAGGACCAATGGTCAGGATGACCTGAGCACCAGGCTGGATACAATATTTACCCGCATCTGTTCGCTTATCCATGAGTTTTCCCCGGACCAGGCCGCTGTGGAAGAGGTTTTCACCTCCAAAAATGCCTCCTCGGCTCTGAAGCTGGGCCAGGCCAGGGGGGCGGTGATAGTTGCCTGTTCGCACCAGAAAGTGCCTGTTTATTCCTACGAGCCCACCCTGGTCAAGAAATCCCTGGTGGGCGGCGGCCGGGCGGGCAAGGAACAGGTGGCCTTCATGGTGGCCCAGATGCTTGGGTGCAAACCCAGGTGGGCCCAGGATGCAAGCGATGCCCTGGCGGTAGCCATAGCCCATCTTAATCAGCGCCGGGCAGCAGGGTTTGGAGGTTTTAAATGATCGCTCTTGTCCGGGGGACCCTAGTGAGCTTTAATGATAAGAGCTGCCTGGTCATGACCGCTTCCGGGCTTGGCTACGAGGTGCATGTTTCCGCCATGGGACTGCAGAATATGCCCGGACAGGGGGAGGAGCTTGAGCTTCATACCAGCATGGTGGTCCGGGAGGATGCCCTGGACCTTTATGGATTTTTCACCCGGGATGAGCGCGAGACCTTCAATGTTCTTCTCAATGCACCCAAGCTGGGTCCCAAAACAGCCCTGGCCATACTGGGGATTTTTTCCCCTTCCCAGATCCAGAAAATCATCAATACCGAGGATGAGGCCGCCTTGACCCAGGTCCCGGGAATAGGCTCCAAGACAGCCCGCAGGCTCATTCTGGATCTCAAGGACCGCCTGGGGTTCATTTCCCCGCAGCACGAAGACCCGCGCCCCGCCCCTGGTCCACGCGGCGTGCGCCAGGATGTACTGGCCGGCTTGACCAGCCTTGGTTATTCAGCTGCAGAAGTGACCCCGCTTCTGGACGAGGTCCTGGAAAAAGAGCCGGATCTGGATGTAAGCTCGGCCATCCGGGCTGTACTCAAGGAAAAAGCCCGGGAAAAGCTTGGTTAGAACCTCTGGCGCAAACCCAGAAGATAAAAGTCAGAAGCACCTTCAACCCCGCCGTACAGACCGAAAACCCCGGAGCGGTGATGAATGCGGTAAGTCAGGCTGGTATCCGGAAACCGGGGCAGAGTTAACTCGAGCTCGAAAGCCAGGTAATTGAGGATGTTCTGGCTTTTGCCCCTGTCGGTCTGCAGTTCGCGCTTTGGGGTTTCAGTGGTGGCTGAGACTCCGCTTCCAACGGCCAGGGTGGTGTCAATCCACTGGTCCCAGGGAAATGTATGGTAGCGCACCAGAATGGCTCCTACAAACTCTTCGTAGTCCTGGCGGCCGGTTTTATGCTTGCCGTGATGCTTGGCAAACATGCCTTCAAGTTCCCAGGAAAAATGGTCCCAGAACCTGCCCATTTCCCGGGCCAGGGCCAGGCTGTGCATGTAGTTGCTTTCCAGCCTTCCAGGGACGTTGAAGATGGCCTGCCCCACGGTTCGGTCGGTGTACATGCCGCTGGACAGGGTCAGGCTCCATTTTTTTTCCTGCCTGGCCTGTCCGTCCTGGTCCTGTTCAGCGGCAACCAGGGCTGGATGCAAATGCCAGGCAAAAACTAAAAGCAGGCAGAACAAGAGCTGTTTTTTCATGATTTGTGCGAGGCTTGTTTATCATTAATACGATCAGCTACTTAAAAGCATATATCTTAAAACATAGTGTGTGTAAACAGCCCGGACTCAGCCTTTTTTCTGGAGTCAGTAGCCGGACGGCTTTAATTTTGCAGTCTTTTTCCCGGCCGTTTGCATTGCAGGTTTAAATGGTTTATCAAACACGGTAGATAGGGGGGCTGGGTTATTTCAAGAGACAGTCCCCGTGCCACATGCAAAGATAAACAGCTGTCGGCCAGATGATTGATTCGTTGTTCAGAAGTCAGGAAAATAAAAATTAATAATGACAGGTTGTTATGCGAATCGGGTGGTTAAGGAGGATGTTATGAACAGATTTTTGATTTTTGTTTGTGCTGTTGCTGTAGTGCTGTTTTTTTCCCTGAGCATGGATCTCAGGGCCGGCAGCCATGAAAAGGGGGAGGAGCTGGTATCTCAGAAGTGTTCTACATGCCATGGACTGTCCAGGGTGCAGGATGCTGATAAGTCACTGGAAGAGTGGGACAGTACCGTAGACAGAATGATCAGTTATGGTGCAGGTATTTCCCAGGACGAGAAGCAGGCAGTGGTGGAATACCTGGCCGGAATATAGTCCGGCAGATTAGAAAACAAAACGAAATTCCGGTATGGAGGTGCCATATGTCTCATGTATTTGCATACATCACAGCCGCAGATATGCAGGAAGCTAAGCGTGTGGGCCGGGCCCTGGTGGAAAACGGTCTTGCAGCCTGTGTCAACGCCCTGGACAACATGACTGCCATGTTCATGTGGAAGGGACAGATGGAAACCGAAAAAGAGGTGGTTCTCCTGGCCAAAACCAGGGAAGATCTCAAGGATAAACTGGTGCAGAAAGTTCTCGAGGTGCACAGCTATGAATGCCCCTGCGTGGTTTTTGTGCCCATTCAGGGCGGGCATACTGAATTTCTGGACTGGATTGATACAGAAACCGGAAAAAGTGGATGAGCATGTTGATCAAGGCCTAAAAATTATTAATTTGTAACCATTTTGACCCGGCCTTGCCAGGTAGAAGGGTCATGAAAACAAAGGAAGGTTGAAATGAAGATTTTGGTTTCGGGATCTGTTGCGTATGACCGCATCATGCCTTTTCCGGGCAAATTTGCAGACCACATCATGCCGGACAAGATACATATACTGAATGTATGTTTCCTGGTGGATGGACTCATTGAAAAGTTCGGAGGAACGGCAGGTAATATAGCCTTCACCCTGAAGCTTCTGGGTGAAGACCCCGAGATCCTGGCTACTGTGGGAAAGGATTTCGGCAATTATGAAGCATGGATGCAGAAACATGGTATCAGCCGGGAAAGCATCCGGGTCATGGAAGAAGATCTTACGGCGTCCGCCTATATAACCACAGACAAGTCGGACAACCAGATAACAGGATTCAACCCGGCAGCCATGAACCATTCCTCACAGTTCAACTTTGACCGGATTGCCCCGGAAGATACACTGGCCATAGTATCCCCGGGCAACCTGGACGATATGTACAATTACAGCCGCAAATACCAGGAGAAGAAAGTACGCTACATATTCGATCCGGGCCAGAATATACCGGCTTTTTCCGGGGAAAAGATGCTGGATATGATCAGCGGTTCATATATTCTCATAGCCAACGACTATGAACTGGAAATGATCATGAAGAATACGGGCAAAAGCAAAGCAGAGCTTCTTGAATATACTGAAAATATTATTACTACCCTGGGTGAACATGGCTGTTCGGTGCTAAACGGCGGGGATGACGCTGTACTGCCCGCGGCCAGGGTGTCCCAGGTGGTTGACCCCACCGGTGCAGGGGACGGATTCCGTGCCGGGCTCATCAAGGGCCTGGCCGATGGAAGAAGCGTGTCCGAGGCGGCAAAAGTGGGGCTTACCAGCGCAGCCTATGCAGTGGAGCACCACGGCACCCAGGAGCATTATTTTACTCCTGAGGAATTCTGGAAAAGGTATAAAGATAACTTTGAATAAGATCCAAAGCGGGCTATGCCCCCAGCACAGGTAGTCGGTTATCAGTTACTGGTCACCAGGAAAGACCGATAACCAGTAGCTGATAACTTTCTGGTTTTAACCAGCAAGCAAATATTGCGCAAAGTTAGAAAATCCCCGGGGAGGTGCAGCATGTCCAGTACAAAAGACAGAAGTCCGGCCCTGCAAATAGACTTGAGCAGCCTGCAGGATTATCTGCAAAAGCAGTTCGGAACCGGGGCCAGGCTCATTGAGGCCGGGGAAATGGGCTCTGCAGGCAAGCAGGGCATGAAGGAATTCGGCTACGGCAAGCCCCTGCACATCAGGTTTGAGCTTGATGGAGAGGAAAAGCAGGCCGTACTCTCCACTATGCGCGGTGACAGTTTCGGTCACCAGTTTTACTGGGACCGGGCGGCGATTCTCATGTTCCAGTACGAAACCGGGGAAAGCATGGAAAAACATGTAAGCTCCCTTGGTTTCGGGTACGTGGACAAAAAGGACAACCTGGTTCCTGTGGTGGAGCCCAGGGAGTTCTTTATCCTGCATGAAATGGCTGAAGGATATGATTATTTTCTGGACCTGGAGCGCATTAAAAAAAAGGGACTGAAGCAAAGCGACCTGGAACTGACCAAAGAGTTTTCCCGCTGGATGGCCCGACTGCACAGCCGCAGGCTTGATGATGCGGATCTTTACCTGCGCCGCATAAGAAATCTTATCGGCGCGTCGGAATGCATTTTCGGCCTGGTGGATTCCTACCCTCACCCTTATGACCTGTTTCCTCCGGAAAGGTTTGAGGAACTTGAGTGCAGGCTTATTTCCTGGCGCTGGAAACTGGGCAGCTTTACCCATCGCCTGGCCGCGGTGCACGGGGACTTTCATCCATGGAATGTACTTGTCCAGCCTGACGGCGATTTCCGGGTGCTGGACCGCAGCCGGGGGGAGTGGGGAGAACCAGCCGACGACATCACCACAA
>NZ_QYZY01000273.1:0-7061 GCF_003838035.1 Desulfonatronospira sp. MSAO_Bac3
CCTGAACTGGATATCTATCCGGCACATTTTTTTAAAACGGCTGCTTTCAACTTTCTTATCTTTCATCATAACCCGGAATAGAACACTTGTCCATTACGGGTTTCCTGCCTTAAGATACGCTTTTACGCTGACAAAAACACTACAGATCCACATGAAAACTGGAGTGTTACAGCCGGCTGCAATTTCAGTTTGATTATTTTTAACCGCTGCCCTCGCGCAGGGACCAGATAAATATGTTTATTACGCTCTGCTTTCCTCCTTTTAAGGATCTTTTGCAGGTCAGGACAAAGAAATCCGGACAAAACAGGGACAGAGCATGCCCTCACTCAAAGGCTTTCTGCAGCCGATATCTCAGGTGGGTGTAGCGCCTGGAGGCACCGGTGCTGCGAAGGCCCATGCCCATGGCCTTGGATGAACCAATGAGCACGGCCAGCTCTCTGGCCCTGGTAAGACCCGTATAGATCAGGTTGCGCTGCAGCAGGAGATAGTGCTGGGTGACCACCGGCATAATCACCGCCGGGTATTCGCTGCCCTGGGACTTGTGCACGCTTACGGCATAGGCCAGAGTCAGCTCATCCAGCTCGTCCAGGTCGTAAACCACCTCTCTGCCGTCGAAATCCACCATCAACTCCGAGTCTTCCAGGTTCACCTCCCTGATCCAGCCCAGGTCCCCGTTGTATACATCCTTTTCGTAATTATTGCGCATCTGGAGCACCCGGTCCCTGACCCGGAACCTGCGGTAACCGCGAACCACTGCGTCAGGACCGGGATTGAGCCTGTCCTGCAGAAGACGGTTCAACTCCGCAGTGCCCACATCCCCCTTGTGCATGGGAGTAAGAACCTGAATATCCTTCAGGGGATCCAGGTTGTACACCGCCGGGATGCGCTGGCATACCATGTAAGTTATAAGCTCCTGGATTTTGGCCAGATCATCCTGCTGTACCCAGAAAAAATCAGCCTGGGGCGGTTTTTTGTCCGATGAGACCGGAAACTTGCCGGTGTTTAAGCGATGCGCGTTGACCACTATGCTGGACTGCCTGGCCTGTCTGAAGATACTGGTCAAAACAGCCCTGGGCACTGTTTCGCTGTCCAGGATGTCCTTGAGCACGTTGCCGGGCCCTACAGCAGGAAGCTGATTCACGTCGCCCACCATGACCAGTCTGCATGTTACCGGCAGGGCCCTTAAAAGCTGAACCGTAAGCGATGCATCCAGCATGGACACCTCGTCCACTATTACTGCGTCGGCCTTGAGCTTGTTGTCCTCGTTATGTTCAAATCCCCCGGAAGGGTTGAAGCCAAGCATGCGATGGATGGTGGCCGCCCCTGCACCGGTGGCCTGGGAAAGCCTTTTGGCCGCTCTGCCGGTGGGGGCCGCCAGCTTGATCTTAAGCCCCAGAGCGGAAAAAGTGCGTACCAGCATGCGGGTGATGGTGGTTTTTCCTGTACCTGGTCCTCCGGTAATGACAAAGGTCTTGTTCAGACAGCCATCAAGCACTGCCTGGCGCTGCTCCGGAGTCAGGCGGATCCTTTCCTGTCTCTCCAGCTGTTCCAGGCCGGCTTCCACCTTCTCCCCGGACAGGGCCGCAGGATGAGTACTCATGCTGCAAAGTCTTTGCGCCAGATCCTGCTCCACCTTGTAGTAGTAGCTCAGGTAAACCGCCCTGGTTATGCCCTGTTCAGGCAGATCCTGAACCACCACCCTCTTTTTCTCCACCAGAGAATCGAGAGCGGCCTGAACATCGTCAAGGGACACTTCCCCCAGAAGCTCCAGCACCTTTTCCAGAAGTTCCTGTGCCGGGTAGAACAGGTGCCCCTGTTCCCCCAGAGAAAAAAGCTGGTAAGCAATGGCGGCCTGCAGCCGCTCCCGGCTGTTGGGAGGCAGTCCCAGCTTGATGGCCATCCTGTCAGCGGTTTTAAAGCCGATGCCCCGGATGTCGTAAACCAGGTCGTAAGGGTTGTCCTTGAGCTGCTGCACGGCTTCACCGCCGTACTTTCTGTATATCCTGGCAGCAAAGGTGGTGGGGATCTCGTAAGTCTGCAGAAAAAGCATGAGGTTGCGGATCTCGCGCTGCTGCGACCAGGAGGCTTTGATCTTGTCCAGCTTTTTGACCCCGATTCCTTCCACCTTTAGAAGCCTGTCCGGGTCGCTGTCCAGAATGTCGAGCACCTTTTCCCCGAAAGCCGCTACCATCTTGCCGGCCATCACCGGCCCTACACCCTTGATCATGCCGGAAGCCAGGTACCTCTTGATGCCGCTGATGCTGGCCGGAAAAACCTGCTCAAACTCCTGGACCATGAACTGCCGGCCATATTTGGGGTGCTCTTTCCATTCGCCCTTCAATTGAAGGGTCTCCCCCGGAACAAGGTTGCCCATGTAGCCGCAGACGGTAACCTGCCCCGGCTCGCCTGAGGCCTTCACCCGGGCTATTGCATAACCGTTGTTCGAATTGGTATAAGTAAGGCTGATTACTTCTGCCTTGATTTCCTTCATGTGTGTTATTATACAGTTTACGGCTGCGCCTGATTTCCCATGCAGCCCGTTTTTCAAGAACCTTGATGCCGCTTACGGCAATCCCCTTTATATCAGTCAGGATACAATGACAAACAAAATCATGGTCACCAATAATAAAAGCCCCGGTCGGAAAGCAGGAGCATACTGCTTCCATATCAGCTATCCAGACATGTGCAGGCCTTATTACCCCGGCAAAACGCATTCATCTCCTTGACTTTCAGGCCGGTACAAGGATAATTTCACTCTTGCAGGAAGGTTACCCCTTTTTCCACAAAACAGCAAACAGGCACGGACAAAAGTTATGAAAAAGGCACTGGCAGCAATAATATTTGTAGGGGCGGTTTTCGCCATAATATTCACCTATACCCACCAGATGGAACAGGAATCAGCCGCCATCATGGAGAGTATAACCCAGGAAGGCAGGGTGACCATGCTCAACGTGGGGGCAGAGTTCTGCCCACCCTGCCAGGCCATGGAGCCTGTGCTCAAAGAAGTGCAGGAACATTATCAGGACCAGGTGCACATGCCTTACCTGGACATGCAGAAACATTCCTCCCAGGTACAGCATCTGGGGGTTCAGACCACTCCCACCCAGATCTTTTTTGATCATCAGGGAGAAGAAGTTTACAGGCACGAGGGGATACTCGAAAAAGATGAAATAAAGGACAAGCTGGACGAACTGCTGGAAAAGAACACCGCCCGGCTCCCCGGCTTAAGCCCGGCTGCTGCATTATAAAAGCCCATGGCGGCGGCAGACCCCGGGCCATTGAACAACAAACAGGAACTCACACGTATTAATGATTGTATATGATATAAACGCTCTTACAGACAAGATAGAGGGCAGTGCCCTGACCATAGGCAATTTTGACGGAGTACATGTAGGTCACCAGCAGCTTATTCAACAGGTCAGGAAAAGAGGCAGAAGAATGGGCCTGTCCAGCATAGTGGTCACCTTCGACCCGCATCCCTTAAGAGTCCTTGTGGGGAAAAAAACTCCCCCCTTCATCACCCTCAACCAGCACAAGCTTGAACTCATGCAGGAACTGGGGGTGGATTATATTTTATGCATGACCTTCAACAAGGACATTGCATCCATGGAGCCCGAGGATTTCGTGTATGATTTCCTGGTAAAAAAACTCCGGCTGCGGGAATTGATAGTGGGCTACGATTACGTTTTCGGTAAGAACCGCAGGGGTAATTTTCACCTGTTGCAGCAGCTTGGTCAAAAATACGGTTTCAGCGTGGACCAGTTCATGCCGGTAATGGTGGATGGAGCCATAGTCAGCTCCACCCGTATCCGGGACCTGGTGGAAAGCGGGCGGGTGTGGGAGGTGCATCCTTTACTGGGCCGTTTTTACAGTGTTGAGGGCCGGGTCACTACAGGAAGACAGCGGGGCGGTTCATTGCTGGGGTTTCCCACGGCCAACATCCTCCTGCAGGACGAGCTTTTTCCCAGCACCGGGGTTTACGCGGTATGGGCGGAAATATCCGGCAGCATACATGCTGCTGTGGCCAATATAGGCTACAATCCCACCTTCGGCAACGACTACCTTTCCGTGGAGGTGCATATTTTTGATTTCCATCAGGATGTTTACAACCACAAGGTCAAGGTGCATTTCGTCCAGCGCCTGCGATCAGAAAAAAAGTTCGCCGGGATAGAAGAGCTGAAATCTCAGATCACCCTGGACTGCAAGCTTGCCCGTGAAATTCTGAAGATGCCCGAAGCCAAACTCTGCTGAAGACCTGGTATTGATTAATCCCGGCAAATGGTTAATCTTTCTCAGGCAATATTAAAACAAAACCAGAGACACCGTGGAGGAACAAATACACGCATGACACAATCCCGGAAAAAATCCCCTTCGCCAATGGAACAAAAGCTGCATCACCTGGCTGGAGCGCTGCATGAAAAAAAGGCAACTGATCTTTACGCCCTTGATGTAACTGTTTACTGCAGCGCCTTTGAGGGACTGATCCTGGCCACCGCCCAGAGCGAAAGACACGCCAGATCCCTGGCTGATCACCTTCTGGAGGTGGCCCACGGACAAAACTGGGACTACCTCGGCATGGAGGGATACCAGCAGGCGGGATGGATCCTGCTGGACTTTAACGACATCCTGGTACACATTTTTCAGGAAGAGCACAGAAGTTTTTACAACCTTGAAGGCTTCTGGAACCGCGGCCTGTCCATAGCCCTTGATCTGCCGGAGAATGACCATGCATAACAACAGAACTCCCGTGGTCCTTTTAATACTGGATGGATGGGGCCTGGCCCCCCAGGGTCCCGGCAATGCCTTTTCCCGGGCCCACACCCCCAACCTGGACCTTATCATGAATACATATCCCTGCACATCCCTTGAATGCTCAGGCCCGCAGGTGGGACTGCCCCGGGGGCAGATGGGCAACTCCGAAGTTGGACATCTGAACATCGGGGCAGGACGCGTAGTCTACCAGGACATTTTGCGCATCAGCCTGACCCTGGAAGAAGGACGGCTGGGGCAAAACCCTGTCCTGGAAGATCTTTTAAACCGGATGGGGCCGGAAAGCACCCTGCACCTCATGGGACTTGTCTCTGACGGCGGAGTGCACAGTCTTCAGGAGCACCTGCACGGACTTCTAAATATCCTGGGCCAAAAAAACGTCTCCAGGGTCATGGTGCATTGTTTTCTGGATGGACGCGATACTTCCCCCACTTCCGGAGCGCATTTTGTATCCCGCCTTCAGGAATACATGGAGTCATGCGGCACAGGCCGCATAGCAACGGTAATGGGCAGGTATTATGCCATGGACCGGGACAAGAGGTGGGAGCGTACCCGGGAAGCCTACGAAGCTCTTACCCTGGGCCGGGCCGAAGCGGTCAGGGACCCGGTGCAGGCCATTCAGGCATCTTACTCCCGGGGGGTCACCGATGAATTTGTAAAGCCCATGGTGCTGACAGACGAGGACAATCATCCAGTCGGGTGTCTTCAGGACAATGATGCAGTGCTTTTTTTCAACTTCAGGGCGGACAGGGCCAGACAGCTCACCCAGGCACTTTATCGCAGGAACTTTCAGGAATTCAGCCGCAGCAAGGCTCCAGATCTCTCTGTAGCCACCATGACCGAATACGACAAAAGTTTCAAACTTCCTGTCCTTTTTCCACCGGAAAATCTGCAGAACATACTGGGTGAAGTTCTCTCCAACAACTCAATTGCCCAGCTGCGTATCGCGGAAACAGAAAAATACGCCCACGTCACCTACTTTTTCAACGGCGGCCTGGAAGAACCTTTCCAGCAAGAAGAAAGAGTGCTCATCCCATCCCCCAGGGAGGTGGCCACCTATGATCACAAACCGGAAATGAGCGCTTTCCAGGTCACAGAAAAACTGTGCAGCCTTATCAGTCAGGAAAAATACAGCCTATATGTCTGCAATCTGGCCAACCTGGACATGGTGGGACATACCGGAAACATAAGTGCAGCAGTCAAGGCCTGCGAAGCAGTGGACAGGTGCGCCGGGTCAATCCTGGAGGCAGTGCTGGAAAAAAACGGCATTTTACTGCTCACCTCTGATCACGGCAACTCCGAAGACATGCTGGCTGAAGACGACAGCCCCAAAACAGCCCACAGCACCAATCCTGTTCCTTTCTGCCTGGTAAACTCTCCGGAACACAAACTGCGCCGGGAGGGCATACTTGCAGACATTGCCCCCACAATCCTGGACCTGTGGTCCATAGACCTTCCTGCTGAAATGGACGGCAAAAGCCTGCTCTACAAGGAGAAATAAATGAGCGAACCAAGCTTTATCCCCCCTGTAAAACCGGTGGGCATGGAACTGGTCATGTTTTATCCATGTCCCTACTGCGGACGTAACGTCCCCCTGCTGGCCCCAACGGAAGCATCCATGGGAAGCTGCGACTTCTGCCGCAAGCAGTTTCCACTGGTACCCATAGACAATACCACAGTACAGTATATAAAGCTTATCCTGCACAACGGACAGGCTGCCATTGATCCCGAATATGTCTGAGCATGAGAGCTAAAAGCACCATGCCCGGACATACCAAGGAGGGGAGCACATCGAGGCACGGCAACACTCTGTTGCATGCATCTGTATAAATACTCCGTCTGGGCCTTGATTAAACTTCCACCCCCACAGTAAATCCAAGCCACGGTGTAGCTCCCCTCCTTAGCCTGGTAAGTGCCGGGGAAGGAAGGGAGCTGATTATCGAACCACCCCCAGCCCCTCCTTAACCAAGGAGGGGAGCAGATCGAGGCACGGCAACACTCTGTCGCATGCATCTGTCAAACACTCCATCTGAATCGTGATTAAACTTCCACCACCCAAGTAAATCCAAGCCACGGTGTAGCTCCCCTCCTTAGCCAAGGAGGGGTCGGGGGTGGTTGTATGAAATCCCTTCCTTATAAACATTCCAGAAGCCCACCACCCAAGTAAATCCAGGCCACGGTAAATCTCCCCTCCTTAACCAAGGAGGGGAGCAGATCGAGGCACGGCAGCACTCTGTAGCATGCATCTGTATAAATACTCCTTCTGGATCGTGATTAAACTTCCACCACCC
>NZ_QYZY01000274.1:0-3166 GCF_003838035.1 Desulfonatronospira sp. MSAO_Bac3
CAACATCCGAAATAAGGAAGGGATCTCATACAACCACCCCCGGCCCCTCCTTGGCTAAGGAGGGGAGTTTACACCGTGCTCGTAATCTTATCCAGCGGGGGTGTCAGATAAAGTTGCCAACATGTTTGTTTGAAATTTGTGCTAAGTACGCAAAGTCAAAGACGCGAAGCAGGTGTATTGTCCAAAACCGGGACACGGTTTTGGACAAGGCTGCCTTCCTTTGCGATCTTAGCGCCTTTGCGTGAAAAAAATGGGTTGCGGACATGGCCCGCATTAGAGACTGATTATGTCCAGAAAGATACATACATACCCGGATAAGATTCTGACCCAGAAGGCCAGGCCTGTGGAAAAGATCGACGATTATATAATTGATCTTTCCCGGGACATGGCCAGGCTCATGTATGAACACAGAGGTATCGGGCTGGCCGCCCCCCAGGTGGGAGAGTCCCTGAGAGTGGTGACAGTGGACTTAAGCGGGCCTGACAACCAGGAAGACCTTTTTACCTACATAAATCCGGAGATTATCGCTTCCGAGGATGAGACCACCACCGAGGAGGGCTGCCTGAGTGTTGCGGGTTACCAGACCAGGGTCTGCCGGGCCAGGAAAGTTAAGGTAAGAGCCCTGAACCTGCAGGGAGAGGAAGTGATCCACGAAGGAGAGGACCTCTGGGCTGTATGTCTGCAGCACGAGATAGATCATCTCAACGGCATACTGTTTATTGACCATATCAGCCGGCTTAAAAGGGCCATGTATGATAAAAAAGTAAAAAAATGGCTGGAAAACAAAAAAGAATAGTCTTCATGGGCACTCCGGAGTTTGCCCGGATTGTGCTGGAAAAGTTGCTGCAGTGGCCCGGGGGTGCAGTAGTGGGGGTTTACTGCCAGCCGGACCGTCCCAGTGGACGCGGGCGCAGGCTTTCCTTCTCCCCGGTGAAGGAACTGGCTCTGGATCGTTGTCTGCCGGTGCTTCAACCTCCCAATTTCAAATCTCTGGAAGAAGTGGAAAAACTGGCTGATTTCCGACCGGACTATCTGGTGGTGGCGGCCTACGGTCTGATCCTTCCCTCTGCTGTTCTAGACACCGCCTCCGAGATGCCCATCAATGTGCATGCCTCCCTTCTGCCCCTGTACAGGGGGGCAGCCCCCATCCAGAGAGCCATCATAGAAGGCCGCAGCAGGACCGGCATCAGCATAATGCGCCTTACTCCCGGCATGGACGAGGGGCCGGTGCTCATGGAGGAGTCCCTGGCCATAGAAGAACAGGATACCGCTCAGAGCCTGCATGACAAGCTGGCCCTCCTGGGCGGGGATCTTGTGGTCAAAACACTGGAAGCATTGAAGCATGGAAAGATTGATCCTGTCCCGCAGGATCATGATCAGGCCACCTATGCGGCCAAGCTTACCAAGGAAGAGGGCCGCATAATCTGGGACAGGCCGGCAAAGGAAATTCACGACCAGATCCGGGGCATGTATCCCTGGCCAGGGGCTTATTTTGACTGGACCAGTCCATCTGGAAAGACCATTCGCCTGAAGGTCTACCCGGGCAGGGTCGGCGGGGACAGGCCCCCGGAAATAAACCCGGGCACTGTGGCGGGTCTGGAAGATGAGCATCTGGCCATTGCCTGCAGGGATAAAATGTATCTTACAGACAGGGTAAAGCCTGAAAACAGCAGAGAAATGTCCGCCCGCAGCTTTTACTGCGGCTTCATGCAGCAATGCCGGGACTGAATGTCTAGTGCTTACAACCCATAGCTTTTAAAATATAAGATGAGCACAGAAAGCCAGAATTTTCTGGAGAAGGAAATCCAGGATTCCTTTGAGGCCAGAAAGAGGCTGTTCATAGGACTTATTACCGGGACATCCGTCCTTGTATGCCTGATCCTGCTTCTTTTGTGGTATATCCCTTACGTAGGACTGGACAGTATTCATCCCTGGGCACCGTGGGTTATGGGCACGGTGGTGGCTCTGGCCATAGGTTTTATCTTCTGGGTATCCCTGGGTCTGGTCCTGAACATTCTGCTCAAGCGCCCGGTTCTTTACTCCAGGAACCTGCGGGGCATCAGCATAAAATTTTTCCTGCCGCTCATGACCATCTTCGGCAGGCTCCTGCGCATACCCAAACAGAAGATCCGGGCCTCCTTCATCAAGGTGAACAATGAACTTGTATTGTCCGAAAGCCGCAAATATCCCCCGGACAAGGTGCTCATGCTCATGCCCCACTGCCTGCAGAACAGCATCTGCAGCCGCAGGCTCACCTACAATGTAAACAACTGCAAAAGATGCGGTGAATGCAGTATCTCCGGGCTTCTCGATTTAAGCAGCGAGTACGGAGTGCATATGGCCATTGCCACCGGCGGCACCATAGCCCGGAGGATTGTGGTCAACATCCGGCCCAGGCTCATTGTGGCCGTGGCCTGCGAGCGCGACCTCTCCAGCGGCATTCAGGATGCCTACCCCATACCTGTCTACGGAGTCCTGAACGAACGTCCCAAAGGTCCCTGCCTGGATACCAGGGTGACCCTGGAGCATGTAAGACTGGCTCTGGATAAGTTTGTTGATGTCCCGATGCAGGACAGTAAGAGCAGCAGGCGCGGTGCAGATGGGTCAGAGCAGGTTACCGAAAGCAGAGTACAACTCTCAGAGATCAGTCTGAAAAATGCCCCAGGCAAGTGATCCCCGCGCTGTCGCCCTGAACGTGGTTCTTGATGCCCTGCGGCCCGGCCGGGACCTGCAGATGGTCCTGGACAGAAACCTGGACCCGGAAATGGACCTAAGGGACAGGTCCCTGGCCACTGAGCTGGCTTATGGCTATCTGCGCTACAAGGGCCGCCTGGATTTTGTGCTGAACTGCTTTTTAAAGTCTCCGGCCGGGCTGTCCGGGAAAATCAGGGTCCTGATGGGCCTGGCTGCATATGAGATCTTCTTTCTGGAGCGCATCCCTGATTATGCTGCTGTTTCCAGGGCCGTTGCCCTGACCCGCAAGAGATTCGGTTCCCGCATGTCCTCCCTGGTAAATGCAGTCCTGCGCAAATGCTGCAGAGTAGATGCCTTTGATCCGGATTTTTTCAGGCAGGATCATCCCGGAGAAATGCTTTTTTTGTCCAGGTTTTATTCCTGCCCGGAGTGGGTAGTAAAGCTCTGGCAAAAGGACTACGGGACTGATATG
>NZ_QYZY01000275.1:0-6259 GCF_003838035.1 Desulfonatronospira sp. MSAO_Bac3
TTAGCGCTTTGCATGTGGCATGGGGACTGGCTCTTCCGGGACCCACTTGTCCCAAAAAATGAGATATTTTAAGCACAAAATGATGCTCAAGTGGGTCCCGGAGTGCCTGTCCCCTGCTTTCTTAAAAGCGCTAAACAGATACTAAAATTTTATGCCTGCCTCAATTGGGGACAGGCACTTTTGCCGGTTGATAACTTGTAATTGTTTTAAAAAGTTGGCGGCAAAAGAGCCAGTCCCCGAGGTAAATAAATAAGTTTCGCTGTAGTGTTAACAGGTGAATAAAGAGTTGTGATTTCAATGTGTTAGATCATGAATGCATCTGGACAGTTGGGCTTTAGAAAAACACAATAAATCCAGAGCATTGTACAAATCACGCCTCAGGAGTGATTGACTCTCCAGGTCAATAGTAGCATCTTATAACAAGGATATTGTATGCAGGAAAATTTTCTTCACAAAAAAGTAACCATAATCGGCACCGGCATGGTGGGCATGTCCTATGCCTATGCCCTGACCATCAAGGGATTCGTCCGGGAGCTTGGCCTGATAAACCGCACCCCTGAGAGGGCCCAGGGCGAGGCCATGGACCTCTGCCACTGTCTGCCCTTTGTGGAGCCCATGGACATCAAGGCCGGCGGATACGAAATGTGCCGCGACGCCCAGATCGTGGTCATCACAGCCGGCGCGGCCCAGCGAGAGGGAGAGACCAGGCTGGACCTGCTGCACAAAAACGCCGGCATCATCCAGGATATCGTTCCCAGAGTCCTGGAACAAAATCCCAACCCCATACTGCTAATTGCCAGCAATCCTGTAGACGTACTTACTTATGTAGCCCTGAAGGTCTCTGGACTCCCTTCCAGCAGGGTCATAGGTTCAGGCACTGTCCTGGACACCATGCGTTTTCGCTATCTTATTTCCCAGTACTACAACGTGGATGCCAGAAACGTGCACGGCTACATCCTGGGTGAACATGGAGACAGCGAGGTGCCGGTATGGAGCCGGGTGAACATAGCAGGGATTCCTTTGTCCGAGTACTGCATGATGTGCGGGGAACTGGTGGACAGTCAGAAAAAGGAAATCGAGTCAGATGTTCGCAATGCGGCCTATCACGTAATCCAGAAAAAGGACTCAACATATTATGCCATAGGGCTGGCCCTGGTGCGCATCACCCAGGCCATTCTCATGAACCAGCAAAGTGTTCTCACCGTGGGCACCCTGGTCAACGGCGAATACGGCATCAAAGACGTATGCCTGTCCCTGCCGTGCGTAGTGGGCAGCAACGGCATAAGTCAGGTACTGGCCAATCCCATGCAGCAAAACGAGGTCGAGGCCCTGCAGAATTCTGCTGCTGTTCTTCGCAAGGCCCTGGATTCCATTGGATGGTAGGCTTGGGATTCTGGATTCAGGAAGGGATTCTGGTATTGAGGTATTGAGGTATTGAGGAATTAGGGATTCAGGGATTCAGGGATTGGGGAATTGTGTATTCATGGAGCAAGAGGAGATGGCTGCTCGCCATGATAATGGTTTTGCTGACACCCTGCCCCGCTGGATTACGTGCACGGCGTAAACTCCCCTCCTTAGCCAAGGAGGGGCCGGGGGTGGTTGTATGAGATCCCTTCCTTTTACTGATGGTGCCCCGTAGAGGCCTCTTTTTCCGCGCAGGGTCGCGGAAAAGGCATAGAAGCTGAATCGTTAATCAGGAGTTCTGGTTATGAAAATTGTTTTTCACAAACAATTCCTGGAAAGTTACGCTACGGACCCGGCAGCCGAGGAAGGCAGGCTGGACCGGGCCAGGCAGGTACTGCAGGAAGAGTACGAATTTATTGAACCCCGTGAGGCCTCCCTGGAAGACATTCTGCTGGTGCACACCCAGGCCCATGTGGACAAAATCTCGCGGATGGAGCCCATTTACAGCGCAGCCATGCTCGCTGCAGGCGGCGCCTGCATGGCTGCCGATATTGCCATGCAGGGCGAGCCGGCCTTCGGCCTTATCCGCCCTCCCGGGCACCACGCCAGCCCGGATTTCTGCTGGGGGTTCTGCTGGTTCAATAACGTAGCCATAGCTGTAGAAAGACTGATTCACAGAGGTGAAATAAATTCAGCCTATATCCTGGATATAGACCTGCATTTCGGGGACGGCACACAGGGATTTTTCCTGGGCCGCGAAGACGTGATTTATCAGCACATGGGTGATATGGACGAATTGCCCCGGGAGCTGGAACAGGCCGGCAATCCTGACCTCATTGCCGTATCAGCCGGCTTTGACCGCCACCTCCTGGACTGGGGAGGATATCTGAGCACCCAGGACTATCAAGAAATAGGCCGGCAGGTGAAAGACCTTGCCCAAAACACCTGCCCGGGACGGGTATTTGCTGTCCTGGAAGGCGGATATAATCACCAAGTCCTGGGCGACAACATACTGGCGCTGCTACAGGGACTGCAGGAGTCCTGATGAGAGGCTTATGTGCGCCTGTGTTTTTGACGACACATTACCAGCAGCCTCTCCAGTGCCTGACAGGACCGTAATACCTGGGATACCAGCGGCCGGGCTCAGGCTTTTTGAACCTGAAATCAGCAGGCCTGGGGCTGCAGCGCAGGTCCCAGTGATGAACCTTATACGGAAGACTCCTGTATGCAGGCTGGTACCCAGGACAAACAGGGCGCTGAAAATCCTCATGCAGGACTTCGTTGCCAGACACTGCAGAATCTGCATATTGATGTGGACAATACCCTCGCGGAGCAGCACACCCTGCCAGGAAAATCAGCAGCAAACCCACCAGCCCAAAACAATAAAACCTGTTCATAATCTTCCCCCGAATTTTGATCGGAATTTAATTCTGCCTACTCTGTGCACCCATTAAATGCTTCAGCTTCAAACATTCTCCAGCAAGATTCAACTCAACTGACACTATTTTATAAATTCCTGATTTTCTGGCCTGACCTGCCCTGCTTTTTACTGTCCCGTACTCCTGAAAAGCCTGATCTGGGTCTGCGCATCCCACTTCTGGGGATCAGGCAGCTGGTTTTTGCTTTTAAACATTTCCAGGGCCCGTTTGGAATTTCTGCCCCATATGCCGTCTATTCTGTCCAGGTATAGACCAAGGTCCGCCAGGCGTTTCTGGATAAGCTTGGCATCTGTACTCCTGGATGGATTGAGTAGAATTGCTCCTTCTGACAGAGGCCCTTTGCCGTTGACCTTTTTCTCCTCCACCTCTTCTTCCGAGGGCACAGTTTCCGCTTCGGTCATGGCCTTGAGGTCCCCGTCCAGCCGGAATGAAAAATCATGGGAAGCGATAACAGCATTGTCTGTTGTTTTAACCAGCTTGGTGGTAACCATAGCTCTATCGCCCTGTACATGATAAGTCCCGGTAAGAATTGCCTGGGCCCCCCAGGAGTCCTTGAGGTGATCCATATCCCTGGACAGTGCGAATTCGCCGCTTCCCCTGGCCATGCGCATGGAATCCTGTCTAAGCTTCATCTCCACCACATTGTAACCGTGCTGGGAAAGCCTGGACCCCATGAGTTCTCCCATCTGCCTGCCAAGAACCGAGGTCTGATCCAGGTCGCTTACATCCACAAAGCTGGTGGTCATAATGGGCAGTGTTCTGCTCAAATCACGGGTAATATTGTACTCCAGCATGTCCGCCGCCTGATATGCTATCCCCGGCAGCCCCTCTTTTGCGTGATATAATTGCGGCTGCCAGGCATAAACAGTATTTATGCCCGCCATGAAAAACAACATCGCCGCAATAAAGATTGCAAGTCTTTTCATAACTCCTCCGGTTTAATCATAATCGCGTCTCAATCAACAAGCCGGTAGTTTACCTTTGACGGATCCCTGTAGATTGAATGCTGTTTGTAATGATCCCAGTCAGCATCATTTATATAGTATATGGAGGAATCACGCATGATATAATTATCATTCATGGTCAGAGAGGTTGTGACCATCACTTCCACCGAAGGCAGTTCCGGGGTATATGCTCCGGATTCTACGTTTACCATGGCTCCTCCCACCTGACGTTCCTGCGGGGCTATGGTGCCTGGTGATGCCTGCCCCGGCGGCTGTCTCTTTACGTACATTCCAGGAGCAAGGGACCTGTACACTCCCTTTTGCGTTCTGACCATGCGCTCACTGTGTCTGACCATCTCCAGGTCAAAAGACAGCACCATCGACTGACTCTCACTCCTGGAAACTCGCATGCCCTGCTGCACCATTTTGGTTAAGACAAGATCGTAAAAGGCCTTTTCAAATGGAGTGCTGCCTGGAGGAGCCACATAAATGGAATAACTGCCCATGGGAATGGAACGCGCTTCCAGAGAATTTTCTATTCTTCTGGCCACATCCCCTGCCAGCAGCTCCCAGTGCTGTACGGCCTGCATCTTTTTCTGGGTGGTCAGGGAATACCCCGTGGGCACAGGCACCTGTGAGGACACAGGCTGGGCCGCCCTGGGCTGGTACGGCTTTTCATAGTAGGTACATCCGCCTATGAACATAAATAAAAGTAAAATGACAAACAACCTGTAATAGCAGGACATATTACCTCCACAGGAAAAGTATTGGCTGCGGTAACAGAAGATTCGCTATATTATTCGGACAGGGTCACAAAAAGTTTAGGCACAAACATCTCAAAATAATCCTGAATGACTGCTCATGTCGATGTGAATATACCGTAACCATTCAGTGGGTTCCGCGGTGATGATTACTGGCACCAGGCCCTGGGGACTGTCCCCCGCTAAGTACTAAATGTGCAGATTCACGAAACTTCGCGTCTGTACTTTTTGTATTTGTGCAGAAAAGGTGTCGCGGGGACTGTCCCCAGGCCGATTGAGGCATCCCCTGAATGGTTACAATATACCCAGGCCTTTTATCTAAAATGGCACGGCAAGTGCATAACATTTTTTCAGGAGGAAATTATGACCAGGTACTGCACAGCAATTCTAGTTTGTCTGATTTTGTCTATTGCGGCAGGTTGCGCTTGGCAGGGTCAGAATAACGACGTCCGGAAAATCCCGGAAAAGCAGGCGGAAATCATTCATGATAATCACCGTGCAGGATATGAGCTGCATAACATGCTTGTTGCCACTTTACCGCAGGAAACCACCATCCTCCTGACCACTTTCGTCAACCTGGACAACTTGGAAGAAACCAGCTCCCTGGGGCGTATCGTGCCGCACCATATCGGCACCGCCCTGACCAGATGCGGTCACGAAATTGTTGATATCCGCCTTCGCCGGGACTCCCTGCTGGTCAGGCAAAAGCAGGGAGAGTTCGGACTTTCACGTGAAATAAAAGAAATCGCCCGGGACAACCAGGCCAATTATGTCCTGGCAGGCACCTATTCAGTTCTTTACAACCGCATCCTGGTCAACGCCAAGGTCCTGCGCAGCTCAGACGGCCTGACTGTTGCCGCCACAGACTATTACCTTCCCTACGATTCCACGGTCCTCGATCCTGCAGGCTTCTCAGGAGAGCAGGCCGCGGAAACTATTTTTACTCCAAACGTCCTTACCGGATTTTGACAGTCAAGGGATAAAGCTTGGCAGTCAATACCGGAATCGGCGTCAGTCCTCAATAATTTCCCGAACTCAAATCTCACTCAGACAAACGCACTCTCCAGCTCCCGGGCCGCCTGCCTTGCTTCCTGCTCCCTGCCGGCCGGAACGGGCACGCGCACCAGGATATCCCCGCCCCCGTGGCCCAGCTGGAAATAATGGATTACCAGGCAGGGATTTGTACCGGTTTCCACCGCGGCTGACTGAAACCTGTGAAAAAAGCCGGTCCAGGTGTGAGTCTGCCCCCCGAGATACAGGCCTTTGAGTCCTATGTGGGCCTCAAAAGGGCCGCGCAGGAGCCGCCGCCGGGAAAATACAGGAACTGATACGGCGATGAGGACAAGCGCAAAAAACACCCCGCTTATGATCATCACTGCCAGCACCCCGGCCAGCCAGGAGACCACCAGGGCTGCACCCAGAAGTACAAGGCCTATAAAAGCCAGCTTCTGCAGCATATCCCCGCGCTCTATATCGTACTGCGTATGGACAAAGTTCTGCCATTCTGCAGGGGTGTAGCTCCATTGAACCAGGCGTTTTTCTCCCTGCAAAAGAGCCTGGATGTATTTATAGGGGCCAAAAAAAACCAGAACACTTAACACTCCGCTCAAACACAGGAAAAGGCCCACGAAAAAAGCGGCAAAACCCAGATCACCCCTGCCCCATATCCCGTAAAGATGGGGCATGCAGATCATGGCCGCACCCACAAGAA
>NZ_QYZY01000276.1:0-8995 GCF_003838035.1 Desulfonatronospira sp. MSAO_Bac3
TGAGGCTTTAGCTTTTTTTGATTGTAAATTTCGGATTTCATTTTTTTGATTTGAGTTTGTTGCGTTGGTTGTTGTAGGTTATGCGAAATGCAAGAAAAAATAAAGGAAGGGAGTTCATACAACCACCCCCGACCCCTCCTTGGCTAAGGAGGGGAGCTGTATCGCGGCTTGGACTTGCTTGGGTGGTGGGTTTCTGGAATGTTTATAAGGAAGGGAGTTCATACAACCACCCCTGATCCAGACGGAGTATTTGACAGATGCCTGCGACAGAGTGTTGCCATGCCTCGATCTGCTCCCCTCCTTGGTTAAGGAGGGGCCGGGGGTGGTTTGATATTCAGCTCCCTTCCTTTTATTCTCCAAAAACGCGGTTGCGGCCAGACTGTTTGGCCGTGTACATATGCTGGTCTGCGCGTTTGATGATTTCTTCCGGGCCGGATTCGGCGTAATCCCGGGTGGAGGCCACTCCTATGCTTACGGTCAGATGCGGGGCTATACTGGATAAGGCATGAGGTATGGCAAGGCTTTCAATGTCTGAGCGGATTCTTTCGGCCACCATCAGCGACGACTCCAGGGGAGTTTCGGGCATGAGGATGACGAACTCCTCCCCGCCGTATCTTCCGGCATAGTCTGAAGCGCGTTTCAGACTGTCCATGATGCTGCGGGCGACTCTCTGCAGGGCGATGTCCCCAGTCTGGTGACCGTAGTGGTCATTGTACTGCTTGAAACAATCTATATCCAGCATGGCAACGGAAAGAGGACTGGCGTTTCTTTTGCCCCTCTGCCATTCCCTGGCCAGCACCTCTTCAAAACAGCGGCGATTGGGTATCTCCGTGAGCCCGTCCAGGTTGGCCTTTTGTTCCAGAAGCTTGTATTTATGCTGCATATCCAGGTAGTTGCGTACCCGGATCTTTACTATGGGAGGGGATATGGGCTTGGTGATGTAATCCACTGCTCCAAGCTTAAGCCCTTTCTCTTCCTGCTCCCTGCTGTCAAGGGCGGTTATGAAAATCACCGGAATGTGATTGGTTGCATCATCATGTTTGAGCTTTTTGATGACTTCAAAGCCGCTCATCCCGGGCATGGCAATATCCAGGAGGATAAGGTCGGGCCGGGGTTCCTGATGGGCCAGCTTCAAAGCCTGTTCTCCGCTTCTGGCCAGCATGATAGTGTACTTGTCCTTGAGCAGGTCCGCCAGGACCCTGAGGTTTATTTTTTCATCATCAACAATGAGTATGCGGGCTGGTTCATGTCCCATGTGTATCACTGATGTTGCCGTTTATCCTTTGCTGAATTTTCAGGGCCACTTCAGCTGCAGCATCATGGTCAAACTCGCTGATAAATTCAAGAAGTTTGTTCAAAAGCCCGTCAAACCCCTGTCCCCTGAGCATCCCGTCCAGTTCCCTGATCCGGTTTTCATCAGCAAGTTCGCCACGGTCCAGGGTCCGGGCAAGCTTTCCAAGTATTTCAGCTGCGTATCTTTGTTCCCTTTCCCCGAGAGGAGACGGGGAGATACTCTCTGGCTGTGACCTGGATTCAAGGCTGTCCAGGGAAGAGAGACAGTTCTCCAGGCTGTGCAGAAAATTCTGCAGCAGTATGGATATGTTTTGCTTATTATGTTGTCCTGATTTCAGGGTTTCTTCCAGAAGGGAGGCATCCCTGTGCACTTTTACGGCTCCTATATATGAAGAGGCACCCTTGATGGCATGGGTTTTTTCCTGGATGTCTTCCCATCTGCCCCGGTCCTGCCACTGCCGCAACAGGGAAGGGACCGACCTGTAGGTATTTTTGAATTCCAGAAGCATCTCCATAACCAGCTCAGGGCTGAAGTTCATGCGCTGCATGGCTTCATCCATGTCTATCTCCCTTATCCGGGGCAAATGCTCACTGCTTTTTTGCAGGTCAATAGACCGGCTGTTGCCGCCTGCAGAGCCAACAGCACTGTCCTGCCGGGCGGCTTGAGGGGCCCAGCGCTGCAGGATACGGTACAGGGTGTCAGGATGCACAGGTTTGGTTATATGGTCGTTCATGCCGGCCTGCAGGCTTTTTTCCAGGTCCGTATCCAGAGCATGAGCGGTCATGGCGATGATGGGGATTCCGGGATTGGGGGATTGGGGGATTTGGGAATTCTGGGATTGAGGGATTGAGGGATTCTGGGATTGAGGGATTGAGGAATTCTGGGATTGAGGGATTGAGGAATTCTGGGATTGAGGGATTGAGGGATTTGGGGATTGGGGGATTGAGGAATTTGGGGATTGAGGGGTTGGGGGATTGGGGGAATGGTTCTGTGGCCTGCGGTCTGTGTCCTGTGAGCCCTGTTCTGTAATCTCTGCGGCGCGGATGTTCCGGGCCGCCTCCAGCCCGTCCATTTCAGGCATCTGGATGTCCATGAGTACCAGATCATAATGGCTTTGCTGAAGTTTTTCCAGGCATTTTTTTCCATTGTCCACAATAGTTGCATTTATGCCTGCTTCACGCAGGTATTCGTGAATAATCTGCTGATTTATGGTGTTGTCCTCGGCCACCAGGACCCTTGTCCCCCTGACTGCCTCCATGTCCGGATAATCCTGGTCTGGTCCGGGCTCTGCCTGTTCATTTCTTCTGAAACAGGCTGTAAAGAAAAAGCTTGATCCCTGATCAGGGATGCTTTCCACCCAGATTTCTCCGCCCATCATCTGGGTCAGTTCTTTGCAGATGGCCAGTCCCAGACCTGATCCGCCGTATTTGCGGGTAATGGAGCCATCAGCCTGCTGGAAGGCCTGGAAAAGCTGCTCCGCCTTTTCAGGGGTAATCCCTGTGCCGGTGTCGCTCACACAGAAAAGCAAGTCGACCTGGTGTTGGCGCTCCTTCTGTAGTGTCACGGTAAGGGCTACCTCTCCCTGGGAAGTAAATTTGACTGCATTGGAGCAAAGGTTCAAGATGATCTGTCCAAGCCTTAGAGCATCACCCACCAGACTGTCCGGCACACCGGGATGGATATGAGTTTGGATTTTCAGTCCTTTTTCCTCCGCCCTGGCCCCGACCACATTCAACATTCTGCCGATAATCTGCTGCAGGGAAAAGGGAAGCTCTTCAAGTTCCATCCTGCCGGCGTCTATCTTTGAGAAATCCAGAATATCATTTATTATTGCCAGCAGGGTATCGGCGGAATCAATGATTTTTCGCACATAGTCCTGCTGCACGTGATCCAGATCGGTGTTGCCCAGAAGGTAGGCCATTCCGGTTATGGCATTCATGGGGGTACGTATCTCATGGCTCATGCGGGCCAGAAATTCACCTCTGCAGGCACTGGCCTGTTCGGCCTCCTCCTTGGCCGCCACCAGCTTTTGTTCCAGGGATTTGCGCAGGGTAAGATCCATGGCTGTAAACAGGTAACCTTCCCGCATGCCCTCGGCATTATAAATGGAGGTGATGGAAAGGCTTACGGGCAGAAGTGTGCCGTCACTGCAGATGTACTGCCATTCCCCGGTATCATGCTGCTGCAGGCTGGTGTAATGTTCAAATATCTCCATGCCGGTACTTGAGGTCAGAGTAGCCTTTAATGAGGCTCTATGCCGCTCCAGGTCTTCAGTGGTGTGCAAAGAAAGTATATTCATCCGGCCGGCAACATCACTGGATGCATATCCCAGCAGGTTTTCCGCTCCGGGATTGAAAAGGGTGATATTGCCTGAAAGATCAGTGGCAATGATGGACATTCTGGAGGCGGCATCAAGAACGGCCCGGCGCTGGGCATTGGCCTCCCGGTAGCGGCGCAGCATCTGCTCGGTCTGCTCAAACTGCTCCACCACCATTTTCGAGGTTATTTCAGCTGCTTCCCGGGCAACTTTCAGTTCCCGGCGAAGCAGTTCGTTTTCCTGGGCCAGGTCCTTATAACTCTTTACCATGGCAGCAACGTCCATTCTCGGCTATCTGCAGGCTCAGGCAGGCCGCCTCCTGAACAGATTCTGACGTAAATTTTTCCTCGATTCCCACCAGAAAGATTTCCCGGGGCATGGTTCCGGTACACACCTCAGGCAGAACAGTAAGCAAAAAGGGCAGGCCGGCCCCGTGACCATAGTGCCGCAGCTCCCGGGAGGCAATGACCTGGCTTTGATCCAGGACCACCACCCGGCCGGGTGCGGCAAAGCCTTTAACGTTGTCCACAAAAACCACCCTGCCGCCCTGTTCCAGAAAGGGCAGAAGGTTCAGGCCGGAAAGGCCGCCGAAAAAAACTTCTACAGTGCGGGGATGCTCAGTGTCCTGCAGGCGTTTATATACCTGCAGTCCGGCCATATCTTCTGTTATCCAGATGCTTCCAATGCAGACAATACTCTTTTTCAAAAGCCTCCTCCCAGGACCAGGACGCCTTTTTTCCGGCCCCTGTGCAGGCTGTGCACAGCACATACCAGGCAGGGATCAAAGGAGCGCACCACATGGCCGGCCTCCACCGGGTTTTCCGGATTTTTTATAAAAGTCCCTTCCAGGGCCTTTTCCCAGGCCCCGGGATTATTATCCCCGTCTCTGGGGGAGCCGTTCCAGGTGGATGGAGTAATGATCTGGTAATGCTCGATCTTCTGGTCCACTATCTGCACCCAGTGTCCGAGCCCGCCGCGTACAGCCTGGATAAGACCGGCTCCCTGTCCATCGGGGATTTTTTTAACCCGGTGATAGAACTTGCCCTGGGGATTGCTGCTCAGTTCCCGCAGCCAGGCCAGCATGGCCGGAATCAGCCGGGCCGGCCGGGTAAGCCTGGCCAGCTGACGGGACAGGACGCTGGAGCCCTGCCTTTGAATAAGGTCGGTGAACAAGGGATCACGGCGCACAAGCATTTCAGCCAGAGGCCCGGTTTCAACTGCGTGGCCGTTGTATCTGGGGGCCTTGATCCAGGAATAGCTGTTTTCCCGGGGTGCGTAAGGGTCCGGGTTGGTGCTGCTGTCCCAGGGATGGACGCTGGTATGCTTCTGGCTGTAGGGGCACTGGGAAATGTCTTCGGCGATGTTTGCTGGGTCAAAGGCCTGGATGCTGCCGTGCCGGGCGAATCCGGCCGGGATGAACTGGCCTTGCTGTCCCTTCACCTCTGTGTGTTCCGGCAGGGGCAGCCCGCCGTAGCAGAGAAATCCGTCGGGTCCCTGCCCCATTGTATCCAGTCCGGCGTCATAGGCCAGGCGCAGGAAAAGGCCCAGATCGCCCTGTCGATGGGATTCTTTCTCCTCCAGCCAGTCAAGCATGGCCTGGGCACTATCCACCTGGTGCCAGCGGCTTATGGAACAGCCCAGGACATTTTTTTCGTACCAGCTCTGAAAATTCTCAATGATCATGCAGCAGCGCAGAAGTTCCGGGGTACCCAGGCTGGAGGTGACCCCTCCGGGGACCATGAAGGAGGTATGCGGCCACTGTCCGCCTATGATGGCCACCACCTCCAGAAGGCGCCTGGTTTCCTGGATGGACTGGATGGCGGAGGTGCCGGACAGAGGGGCATAGCGTTCCATCAGCAGGCTGCTCAGGGGGTGGGATGCATAAGCCCCTTCATTGGTGAAATCCACCATGAACATAAGGATGCTCTGGCGGATGTCGCTCTGGAGCATTTCCACCATCAGGGCCAGATTGCGAAGTCTGCGGGCGTTGTCCGGCGGGGTTGTGCCGCTGATGTCTTCCAGGGCCTCTACTGCAGCGGTGAGGTGGCTCAGGCTGCAGATTCCGCAGATGCGCGGGGTTATCACCAGTCCGTCCAGGGTGCCCCGGCCGGTCATCATGTTTTCAAACCCGCGGTACATGGTCCCCGAAGACCTTGCCTCCGTGATGCAGCCGTCCTCTATTGCGGCCTGGATCTCCAGGTCGCCTTCAACCCGGTTCAGGGGGATGTTCAGGCTTGTGCGGACACTTTTGGAACTCATAAAAGTCCTTTTGCTGGAACATGGCGGCCTCCGGCTACACCCTGGCGGTTCTTTTTTTAAGACGAAGAGGAGCGGCTGCGGCAGCCATACTTTTGTAGACCATGTAGTGGGCCCTGTTGACGCCGTTGGGCAAAGACAAAGGGATGCCTTCTATGTTCTGGGTGTAAAAAAATGGGTTTTTCCCGGGGAATTCAGGGTCGGTGCATCCAAAACAGGGCACCCCGGCCCTTGGCTTGGATGACTGCTGGTTCCAGAGAAGCTTGTTGCAGGGGCCGGGAACCAGGGGACCGGCACAACCCATGTGAAAGAAGAGACATCCCAGTTCGCCGAAATCGGATTCCTCCACCCGGTATTCATGATATTCGTTGCGGGTGCATCCCTGGTGGATCATGGTTCCGTACCATTCCCGGGGTCGGTGGTATTCATCCAGGTCCATGGCGGTACCGCGGGCTGCGGCTGCCAGTGCCCCGGCCATTACGTCGTGGTGGCAGGGACATCCGGCCAGGTTTATCACCGGTTGTCCTGAGCCGGACCGAAAATCGGGACCCAGGAGTCCACCAGGCCGGGTTTTGTGGAACTGCAGGCCGGTGGATCCGGCCTCCCCGTCAGCCCCGAAACCGCCGAATGAGGCGCAGGTCCCGGCGGCAATGACTGTATCGGCCTGCATGGTTAGTTGCTGTACCAGGTCTTTTCTGGGCCGGCCCATGTGTGTGTCGAAAAGGCCCGTCCCAGAGGGGCCGCATATGACGGATCCTTCCAGGATGAATATATCCAGAGGTATTTTACCTGCTGCCAGGTCTTCCAGGAGTCTTTTCTGATCCTGCATGGCTATGCAGGAAAATGACGGGTGCCAGAGGAGGTCGATGTCCAGGGCCTGGAACAGATTGGATGTGCAGGCAAAGCTCTGGCTCAGAAACGACATGCTGTCGCCACCGCAGCCGCCTGCCTGCATCCAGAAAGCCGTCTTCATGCCTGCCTCCTACTGGTCGTTCCTGTTGGGTGCTGAAAGAAAATTCCGGTTGGTGAATTTTGTGTAATTACTGTTTATAGTAGCGGTAATTAATGGAAATGTAAATCCAAAAAAAGGAGTTTACTAAAACTTTGTGTTCGGGGTCAGGAAGGGAGTTCATACAACCACCCCGGGGTTAAGAAGTATGGGCGTATGGGCGTATGGGCGTATGGGCGTATGGGCGTATGGGTGTATGGGAGTAAAAATATCTTTACACCCACACATGGATACACCCATACACCCATACTTTCTTCCTGAGGGAGGGGAGCTGTACCGTGGCTCGTGGCTTGGACTTGCTTGGGTGGCGGGCTTCTGAAATGTTTATAAGGAAGGGATCTCATACAACCACCCCCGACCCCTCCTTGGCTAAGGAGGGGAGCTGTATCGCGGCTTGGACTTGCTTGGGTGGTGGAAGTTTGATCACGATTCAGACGGAGTATTTATACAGATGCCTGCGACAGAGTGTCGCCATGCCTCGATCTGCTCCCCTCCTTGGTTAAGGAGGGGTCGGGGGTGGTTCGATATTCAGCTCCCTTCCTTTCCCGGCACTTCCCAGGCCAAGCATGGGAGTTGCACCGCGGCCTGGACTTGCTTGGGTGGTGGAAGTTTGATCACGATTCAGACGGAGTATTTTACAGATGCATGCGACAGAGTGTTGCCGTTCCTCGATCTGCTCCCCTCCTTGGTTAAGGAGGGGTCGGGGGTGGTTCGATAATCAGCTCCCTTCCTTAATTCTTGACAAGGGCTTAAATTTGCAAAATAAAAGTCGGCATCAACTTCAGGGGAGGCCTGTATGATCAAAGTGTTTTGTTGCCCCCAGATGCACGATCTTGCACGTAAAATCTGCAAGGCCAGTGAAGCCTGCGAGTCCGGGGAGATTTCCTGGAATTATTTTCAGGATGGCTTCCCCAATCTTATGGTACATGACGCCATCGGCCTGCGAAACTCGCATGTGGTTTTTCTGGCCTCCATGGACAGCCCGGCGGAGATCTTCAGCCAGTTGTCCGTGATCTATGAACTGCCCCGCCTGGCTGTAAAATCTTTGAAGGTGATAATGCCTTATTTCCCCACCGGGACCATGGAGCGGGTGGACGAGGAGGGTGAGATCGCCACGGCAGCCACCCTGGCCAGGATGCTTTCACTGGTCCCGGGGACCATGACCGGCCCGGTGCAGATAATTATCTACGACATCCATGCCCTGCAGGAGAGGTTTTATTTTTCGGATCAGGTAGTACCCAGGTTAGAGACGGCTGTTCCTCTGCTGCTGGAGCGTATCCAGGGCATGCCTGACGTGGCTGTGGCTTTTCCCGACGAGGGTGCCTGGAAGCGTTTCGGGCGCATGTTTGAGGGCTACCCCCTGATAACAGCGCACAAAGTCCGGGATAAGGACGGGCGCAGGGTCATTATCCGGGAGGGAGAGCCCCGGGGCAGAAACGTGATTGTTGTTGACGACCTGGTCATGACCGGGGGGACTTTGATCAAGTGCAGGCAGGCCCTGGAAGAGGCCGGGGCAAAAAGTGTCAGTGCATATGTAACCCACGGGGTCTTTCCGCAAAAATCCTGGGAGCGTTTTATTGACCAGGGGTTTGAGCGTTTCTGGCTCACGGACTCCTGCCCGGAGACGGCCAGGCAGGTGGATGGAACAGACCCCTTTGAAGTTCTGAGCCTGGCCGGGGATATAAGCAGGAAGCTTGTTACGTAGTTTTTGTAGCCGGAAATAAGTAGTTTCCGGATGGAAAGTATATGGTATCCCCGCAAGAATTTTGATGGCAATATTTATATGTTTTGATAGTGGTTTCAGGCTTGTATTGACTTTGCATATTAAGGAAACTAATTTTTTCCGCGAGTCTGAGTGGAAAAAAGAGGGTGTTATGGGATAATTCGGGTATAAGGAAGGGATTTCATACAACCACCCCCGGCCCCTCCTTGGCTAAGGAGGGGAGCTGTACCGTGGCCTGGACTTGCTTGGGTGTTGGAAGTTTAACCTCGATCCAGACGGAATATTTGACAGATGCATGCGACAGAGTGCTGCCATGCCTCGATCTGCTCCCCTCCTTGGCTAAGGAGGGGAGCTGTACCGTGGCCTGGACTTGCTTGGGTGGTGGAAGTTTAATCA
>NZ_QYZY01000277.1:0-2902 GCF_003838035.1 Desulfonatronospira sp. MSAO_Bac3
AAATGCCTCAAAGCCCACCCGGCAGCCCTTTTGCGGCTGGGATCAACCACCACCCGCAAGCGTCCGGGTATTTGCGCAAGCATCAGGGGCTCATCTCCGCAGCAGCCGGGATCATCCAGGGGATGTACCGGATGCGGGTAATGCGGCGGCCTGGCCTTGTACCCCCTGCTCAAAAGAACCGGTCTTTGACCCCATGCCAACAGGTGCTTCAAAAGAAAGGCGCAGACCGGCGTTTTGCCCGTGCCCCCCATATTGATGTTGCCTACCGACACCACCGGCACCGGAGCAGTCCAGGCCCGCCTGAGCAGATAGTGCTGCCTGAGGCACATGGCCCGGGCATAAATTAGAGACGCCGCATGCACAGCCCTGTCCCCAGCATTTTTCAATAGGCCCGATCCCGGCAACCACTCCGGCAAAACCTGCCCCCTTTCAGATGTTACTGCAATAAGTCAAAACGCAGACAGCAAGCTTGAATTGAAGACTGCTGACTCTTTGATTTTTCTGTCCTGAGTCATCTGATTTCTGTCTTCTTGCCCCTGGAAAAAAGAATTTTTGCCAAGGCCTTAGGCCCGGGCCTGTCTTTTTTTCCAGAGCTGCATCTCCTGCATTCTCTTACGCCTGTTTCTGGTCAGGGACCTGGCCACCAGAGAGGTATTTTTTTTGTATCCCCATTTGGCCTTGTATTCCTCAGGGGTCATGCCGTGCTTGCCCAGATGCTTTTTCGTAAGAATCCTGAATGACTTGCCGCATTCCAGGCAAAGGATGCTTTTCTCCCGGATAGCCCTGGCCGGATCCACCCCTGGTGCCGCGCTTTGGGAGGCTGCCCCCGGCATTTCCCTGGCCGTTTCCCTTATACCCCGGGAAAGCGCCAGGATCATGGCACTCATCTCCTCTTCAGTCATATTACGCACGCTGGCCTGAGCCTTAACAATCTCCAGAGCCTCTTTTAAGTATTCTTCCATATCAAAAACCTCCTGATAAACAAAACACTTACGTGCCATGTCTTTCAAAACCCCGGGCAAAGACCCAGTGCCCCGAAAGCTGAAAAACACCTTGCCGTCGTGATTTCATTTGCACCACTCAGGCTTGAGCCTCTTGCTGCTAAGGCTTTTCTCAAGTACAAGGCATCTTATTTGCTGCTTTATTTTAAGAAAGACAATATTTATCAAGGCCTGTTATGAACCACAAGAAAACAGCAGTCTATGCAGAATGAGAATTAATTCTGCATCAAAATTAAGCAAAAGTAAACCCAGAAGCCACCACTTCAAAACACTGCATTGTATATAACCAATATGAATATTTTGTCTTGTAAAATTAAGAACAATCGCTTCCGGACTTAAAGTTTATAATCTTCACACTAATGACAAATACAACTTAAATGGATTGCTGCTGACTTTGAGCTTGCTCCAGAGTTCTTTTGAGAAACCCATAAAAGCTTACCGAATTTCTTTCCCCCCGAATCCGGATGTTGAAATTTGTTCCGGAGTTTTTTAAGGAGCAACGAGCAACCCCGAAAACCTCAAACAAGGAGCCGAAATGTCCACCAGCAAGGATCTAGCAACCGCTATTCGTGTACTTAGCATGGACGCAGTCCAGAAAGCCAAGTCCGGACACCCTGGCGCCCCCATGGGCATGGCTGACATGGCTGTACCCTTATGGCAGGAAATACTGGCCCACAACCCTGCCAACCCCAAATGGCCTGACCGGGACCGCTTCGTACTCTCCAACGGCCACGCCTCCATGCTTCTTTACTCCTTGCTTCACCTTACCGGTTACGATCTGAGCATAAACGATCTGCGCAACTTCCGCCAGCTCCATTCCAAGACCCCCGGACACCCCGAATACGGCGTCACCCCCGGAGTGGAGACCACAACCGGCCCTCTGGGCCAGGGTCTGGCCAACGCCGTGGGCATGGCTCTGGCCGAATCCATTCTGGCGGCACGCTTCAACCGGGAGAATCTGGATATTGTCAACCACTATACTTACACCTTTCTGGGCGACGGCTGTCTCATGGAGGGGATCTCCCACGAGGCCTGCTCCCTGGCCGGCACGCTGGGGCTGGGCAAACTCATCGCCCTTTACGACGACAACGAAATTTCCATCGACGGTCAGGTCTCTGGTTGGTTCACCGAGGACATTCCTTCCAGGTTCACTGCCTACGGCTGGCATGTCATCTCCGGGGTGGACGGGCATGATCAGGAGGAAGTCAAAAACGCCATCCTGGAAGCCAGGAATGAAACCCGGCGGCCAAGTCTCATCTGCTGCAAAACCGTCATTGGCCACGGGGCACCCAATCTCTGCGGCAGTGCCGACTGCCATGGAGCACCTCTGGGTGACGGGGAAATCCAGGCTGCCAGGGCCAACCTGGGCTGGGAACATCCTGCCTTTGAAATACCTGAATACATTTATCAGGCCTTTGACTGCCGTAAACGCGGTGCCCGCCTGGAAAAAGAATGGAACAGCAAATTCGCAGAGTACCAGGCGGCATACCCGGAACAATCCCGCGAATTTCTACGCTGTATTGCCGGAGATTTGCCCGGCAACCTGGATCAGACCGTCTCGGAGATGCTAAAAAATTTTGACCAGGACAAACAGCCCCTGGCCACGCGCAAAGCCTCACACAAAATCATTGACATCCTTACAGCAGAACTTCCGGAAATGCTTGGCGGTTCCGCCGATCTCACCGGTTCCAACAAGACCATGCGCACCGGAGCCAGACCGGTATCCAAAAAAAACAAAGACGGTGACTATATATATTACGGGGTACGCGAGTTCGCCATGGGGGCCATCATGAACGGCCTTGCCCTGCACGGCGGCTTTATCCCCTTTGGCGGAACATTTCTGGTATTTTCCGACTACTCCCGCAACTCCCTGCGCATGGGGGCCATGATGGGGCTTCGCT
>NZ_QYZY01000026.1:0-39172 GCF_003838035.1 Desulfonatronospira sp. MSAO_Bac3
GTCGCGATCAGCCCCCCCAGGATCCACAATACGTTCTGGGATACAAACCGGCTAAGGCCGATGACGAACTGGGTGGGTGCGGGCAGGGCCCCGCCGAAGTCGGCGAACATATCCTCGAAAGTGGGTATGACGAATATGAGGATGATGGCTATCACCGCCACGGCCACGGTGATGATCACCCCCGGATAAATAAGTGCGCTCTTGACCCTGGCCTTGAGCCTGGCCGCCTTTTCAATGTAGCGGGCCAGGCGGTCCAGGACCAGGTCCAGGACTCCCCCGGCCTCTCCGGCGTCCACCATGTTGGTGTACAGGTCGTCGAATACGTCCGGGTGCTTTTTGAGGCTGTCGTAAAGTGATGACCCGCCCTCGATATCGTTTTTGACCTCGTAGAGCTTGCGCCGCAGGATCTTGTTTTCGGTCTGATCGCACATGACCTGCAGGGCCTGCAGGATGGGCACTCCGGCATTTATCAGGGTGGCGAACTGCCGGCTGAAAACCACCATGTCCCTGGAAGTGACCCGTCCCTCCAGAAAGGTTCCCTCCAGGATATCCTTGGGCTTGGGCTTGACCTGGATGTCTTTTAGCCCTTTACGCTTGAGGGTTGCCTTGGCCATGTCCAGGCTGGGGGCATCCAGGTCGCCTTTGAGCTTTTTTCCGGACTTGCTGGTGGCCTTGTAAAGAAATATGGGCATACTTATCTGCTTTAGTTTACAGTTACCCGCAGGACTTCCTGGGCCGAGGTCATGCCCTGGGACATCTTTATAAGCCCGCTCTTGCGCATGGTTATCATGCCCTCTTCCACAGCGCTTCGGCGCAGATCCAGGTCGCTTTTCCCGGCCAGGACCATTTCCTGGATCTGATGGGTCACCGGCATGACCTCGTAGACCCCGGTACGTCCCCTGTAACCGGTATTGTTGCACTCCTGGCAGCCCGCAGCCCGGAAAACCGCGCCCTGAGACACCTCCTGCGCACTCATGCCCATGGCCTTCAAGACCTCCACCTCCTCATCAGGCACCCTGCAGGAGGGGCAGAGCCTGCGCACCAGGCGCTGGGACATGATGGCGTTTATGGAAGAAGCCACCAGAAATGAATCCACCCCCATGTTCAATAGCCTGGTCAGGGTACTGGGTGCGTCATTGGTGTGCAGAGTGGCCAGGACTAAGTGTCCCGTGAGGGCGGCCTTGACTGCAATTTCTGCTGTTTCCAGGTCCCGGATCTCCCCCACCAGGATGACGTCCGGGTCCTGGCGCAGAAAGGAGCGCAGCACAGAGGCGAAAGTAAGTCCCACCGATTCCTGTACCTGGACCTGGTTTACACCGTGCAGGCTGAATTCCACCGGATCCTCGGCAGTGGAGATGTTCACCCCTTCCTGGTTGAGCTCCATGATGGCCGAATAAAGGGTGGTGGTCTTGCCCGAGCCGGTGGGCCCGGTAACCAGGACCATGCCGTAGGGCCTCTTGATGGCTTCTTCAAAAACATTCAGGGAATGGTCTTCCAGGCCCAGGTCATGCATATCCACCTGGAGCATGGACTTGTCCAGTATGCGCATGACAACTTTTTCCCCGAACAGGGTGGGCAGGATGGATACCCTGAACTCAATTGGAGTGCCCTCTTGAGAGCGTACCTTGATGCGTCCGTCCTGGGGCAGGCGTTTTTCAGCAATATTTAAGTGGGACATGATCTTGAGCCTGGAGATAAGGGCGTTTTTCATGCGGATGGGAGGGCGCATGACCTCGGTGAGCATGCCGTCCAGGCGCAGCCTGACCCGGAAATCCTTTTCATAGGGCTCTATGTGAATATCCGAGGCCTTCTTGCGGATGGCCTCCTGGAGAATCAGGTTGACCATCTTGACCACAGGGGCCTGGGATGCAGCCTCCATGGAGGAAGCCTCTTCCTTTTCCGGACCTTCCCCGGCATCAGGCCCCTCCTCTGCTTCCATCTGGGCCAGGATGTCATCCATCCTGCCGGAATCTTTATCCGCCAGCCTGTCCAGGACCAGCTGAATAGAGGAAAGGGTGGCTAAGTGCGGCAGGGCCTGCATCCCGGTCATGAACTGGATATCGTCCAGGGCGGTTATATTATCCGGCTCAAAACAGGCCAGGTAAAGCCTGTCCTGGTGCACAAAAAAAGGCACGGCCTGGTACCTGGCCCAGGCCGACCTGTCCAGTTGTCCCAGGGTTTCCCGGCAGACCTGCATACGGGAAGGGTCCACCACAGGCAGGCCCAGGTGTGCGGCCATAAAGTCGCGGTACTGTTCTTCGCTGATGACCCCGGCCGCAAGGCAGGCCCGGGGGAAGTCGATTCTTTTTTCGCCCTGAACGCTCCGGGCCTTGTGGACCTGTTCCGATTCCAGGCCCGCCCAGCTGATAAGTTCGTCGACCATGGCTGCTGGCTGCCCCTTGAAGGTTGTTTGCAAATATGTCTTACTGAATACTACCCTCCCTGATAACCCAACATTGCGGCAAAGGCAATCAGTTCCATGGGCAGCCTCCACGCTTTTTGCCCGAGCTTCCTGGGTCCTTTTGCCCCAGGGTCAGGGTTGACTAAATCTGCGCCAGAGGTTATGCATCTCTTTTAATTTTTTGCAAGGAGACCGCACAAATGAAAAGGACCTATCAACCAAGCAGAATCAAACGCAAAAGAACCCACGGGTTTCGTGTGCGCATGCGCACCAAGAACGGCAGGGCCATTATCAACAGAAGAAGGGCCAAGGGCAGAAAAAGATTGGCAGTCTAAATTTTCCCAGGCACCTGAGGCTGGTCAGAAGACCCCAGTTCCAGGCCTGCTACGCGGGTGGCAGGCGTTATCAGACAAAACACTTTATTATCTTTGTCCGGCCAAACGGCCGGGATTACTGGCGACTGGGCATCACGGCCAGCAGAAAAATCGGTCCGGCAGTACTTCGCAACAGGATAAAGCGCCTGGTCCGGGAAGCATTCAGGCTGAATCAGCATCTGGTGCCTCCAGGCCTTGACTATGTCGTGGTCAGCAAAAAACGTACAGACCTGCCAGGGTTGAACTTGGACATGGTCCAGAAACAATTAATGCAACTGTTTCAGCAGATCGCCCCCCGGACGGAAAAAGACCTGGAACAAGACCCAAGGGCTTAAATTTTACAAGTTGCTGATGCGTAATATACTCATAGGGCTCATCAGGGTTTACCAGCGGATTCTGTCTCCGCTGTTTCCCCCTGCATGCCGCTTTTTACCCTCATGCTCCGAATACGCCAGGGAGTCGATTGTCATGCATGGTCCCGGCAAGGGGACAGTTCTGACCTTTTTCCGCCTGCTCAGGTGCAATCCCTTCTTTGCAGCGGGACTTGATCCCGTGCCTGAAAAATTCTCTCTGAAATCCATCCTGGGAGCAACAAAAGAACATGGAAATACATAGAGTACTCATTGCCGTCGTTTTATCCCTGGCGGTTCTGGTAGTCTGGAACCTTCTTTTTCCGCCGCAAACCCCTGATCGTGAAGAGGTCCGGGAAGAAGAGCGACTGGAAGAAACCGTGCCCGAAGAAAGGGACCTGGCACCTGAGCCGGACCCCCGGGAAGAAGCAGAAGACCCCTGGGACCCACACGAAGCACAGATACCCGGATTTGAGCCTGAAGAAGGCGAACAGATCAAGGTGGACACCCCCCTTTACCAGGCCACTTTCAATAGTGCAGGAGGCATCCTGGAGCACTTCGTGCTCAAGGAATACAAGCAGGATATAGAGCCCGACGCCCCAATGGTCGACCTGGTTACGCCCCGTTCCCTGGCCCGCGGACCCATGGGCATAACCTGGAACCGTGCGCCCACCTGGATCGAGGGTGAATGGGCCTTGAACGGCGAAGATCTTGACCTGGAGCCCGGCGACGAAAAGACGCTGACCTTTACCGGGCGTATGGGCGGGGTCAAATTCATCCGGGAAATGACCTTTGTGGCCGATACCTACAAGATCCAGGAAAACCTTCAGGTTGTAAACACCACCGAGGCCCAGGCATCGGGGGAGATTGCCAACATCCTGGCCGGCCCGGCCTTTTCCGACAGCCGCTTGAACCCCACCCGTCTGGGCTACTATGATCAGGACGGCCTGAGCCACGAAAGAGAGGGCAACCTGAGCGACGGGATCAGCAGAAACACCGGAATACAGTGGGCCGGAATCGTGGACCACTACTTCATGCTTACCCTGGTGCCTGCATCACCCGATGTGCAGCTGCAGGCCCATCACGGGGACGATCTTTTCCAGATTTCCCTGAGCAAGTCCATGTATCTGGAACCAGAGACTTCCCAGACCATGGATCAGATTTATTATCTGGGACCCAAAGACCGGGAATACCTGGAGGGAGCCCCCAACCACCTGGAAGAGTCCATCTACTACGGCTGGTTCAATCTTCTGGCCCAGCCACTGATGAAGGTGCTGCATTTCTTTTACCAGTACACCGCCAATTACGGGGTGGCCATCCTGCTTCTGACCCTGGTCATCAAGATCATCTTCTGGCCTTTGTCGCACAAGAGCTACAAATCCATGAACCAGATGAAGAAGCTGCAACCCATGATGACCAAGATCCGGGAAAAGCACAAGGATGACCGCAAGGCCATGAACGAGGAGATCATGCGCCTGTACAAGACCTACAAGGTCAACCCCCTGGGTGGGTGCCTGCCCATTCTGGTGCAGATACCGGTGTTCATCGCCCTGTACCAGGGTTTGCTTGGCTCAGTGGAACTGCGTCACGCGCCCTTTATAAGCCACATACCCTTTACGGACATTGTCTGGCTGGCGGACCTTTCGGCCAGGGATCCATTCTACATCACTCCGCTTCTCATGGGTGCCACCATGTTTCTGCAGCAGCGCATGGCCCCGGCCCCGGGTGATCCCCTGCAGGCCAGGATAATGCAGTTTCTGCCCTTAGTGTTCATCTTCATCTTTATCACCTTCCCATCAGGGCTGGTCATCTACTGGCTGGCCAACAACGTATTGTCCATCGGGCAGCAGTGGTACATGCTGCGCTCGGCTGACGTGCCTCTGCAGAAGGCGGAACAGAAGGCCGCGGAAAAGGCCGGAAAGAGTTCCAGGGACAAAGAGGACCAGGGGGATTCCCAGGAAGAAAGCCAGGAAAAACCAGGCGAACAGCAGCAGAAGTCCCCTCAGCAGAAGTCCGCCGCAAGCAAGAAAAAGAAGAAAAAGAAGTAGTTTGTAAAAATTATTTTTGCAGTCACATCCATTGAAGCTGACCCCGCAGGGACCAATAACTCCAGGAGCCGGCTGATGAGTTGTCAGCCGGCCCTGCATCACCGCCAGCTAAAGCGGAAAACCAGAAGTTATCAACAACAGGGCGGGACAGAGATCCCATGAAGCTTAAATAACAATTTTTTAAATAACCTGCTCTTTGAAAACCGATCCGGACCTTACTGCCTGCTGCCTGCAACCAGGCTGCCGGACAAATCCAGAATAAACGGGCTGTTTTATTCTCTAACCGGGTACATCCTTCTTAACTACGGCAAGTCGCTGATCTAAAGGTTTGATCAGTGCGGTGGTACCTTCAGCCAGGCCGGGGGTGATTTCGGATCGGACCATGACATGGTTATTTACGCGTAAGGAGACCATATGGACAATTATATTGAATTCTCCGGCAAGAATGTTGACGAAGCCATACAAAGCGCATGTAAATATTTTCATATCAATCGAGATCAACTGGAAGTAGAAATTGTAAGCGGCGGCTCCTCAGGCATTTTCGGCCTGGTGGGAGTCAAAAAGGCCACCATCAAGGCCAAGAGAAGGCCCAGAAAGCAGGAACAGGAACAAAAAGAAGAGCCTTCCGCGGCAGCGCAGCAGGAGGAGCCTTTGATTTCTGCGCAGGAAGAATCTGAAGAAGATTCTCCGGTCGGGCCCATATTTGAGGATGACCCCGAGGGGGATATGGAAGAAGATATGGAGGACCAGGAATCCGGCACACTGGAACCTCCCCCTGCCCAGTTTCTCCAGGAGCTTATCCAGCGCCTCACCAAACCCCTGGCCCCTGAAGTGGAGGTCAAAATCCGTGAAGACACTTCGCCCATTACAGTAGTAGTTCAGGATACACATAATTCCGGCATCCTGCTTGGCCGGGACGGGCAGACCCTGAGCGCACTGCAGTACATAAGCAACCGCATCATTGCCAAAAAATATCCGGGTACAGCCAGGATACAGCTGGATACGGAAAACTTCCTGGAAAAACAGACTGAAAAGCTGGAAAAAAACGCCCAGCAACTGGCCCAGAGAGCAATCAAAGCCGGCAAGACCATGAGTACCAGGCCCCTTAGTTCCTATCACCGCCGCATTGTGCACCTGGCCCTGCAGGGTGAAAACAAGATCCGCACCAAGAGTAAAGGGGACGGCCCCATGAAGAGGGTTCTGATCATGCCCAAGACCCCCGGGCGCAAAAAAAATAAATCCCAGCAACAGCAGCAGCAGCAAGAGCAGCAGCAGAACTGACATGCCTGCTGAATGGGAAGCCCACCGGACTTCCGGATCCACCATAGCAGCCATAGCTACACCCATGGGCCAGGGAGGGGTGGGTATAGTCCGCCTGAGCGGACCCCAAAGCCTGGACATCGCGGAAAAGCTTTTTGTACCCGGCCCGAGATTCAAGGGCTTCAAGGCCTACAAGCTGCATTATGGTTGGATCAAAAACAGAAATCAGCAGATACTGGACGAGGTATTGCTGGCCTACATGCCTGCCCCGTATTCCTATACCCGGGAGGATGTGGTGGAGATAAACTGCCACGGGGGACCGGCAGTCCTGGAAGGCGTGCTGGAGGCCCTTTATCACCTCGGTGCAGAACCCGCAGCTCCGGGAGAATTCACCAAACGGGCCTTCCTGAACAACCGCATGGACCTGACTCAGGCTGAAGCAGCTCTGGAAATGATAAACGCCCCCACCCAGGACGGGGCCCTTCTGGCCCGGGACAAGCTCCAGGGACACCTCAAAGAACGTGTGGACTCCCTGCGGGACAGTCTGGAAGAACTGAAAAAAGAGCTCTGCCTGGCGGTGGATTTTCCCGAAGAAGACTTAGAATGCCTGCCTCTTGCAGATCTGGCCCAGAGAACAAATGCCGCTGTCCGGGAAATAGACCAGTTGCTCAAAGCCTTTGAGCAAAACAGGGTCTTCAGGGAGGGTGCCCTGGTGGTCCTGGCCGGCCGGGTCAATGCGGGCAAATCCAGCCTCATGAACGCCCTGCTGGGCAGAGAGCGGGCCATAGTCACCTCCATTCCCGGTACCACCAGGGACTACCTGGAAGAAGCCATCAACCTTGGGGGACTTCCGGTGCGCCTCGTGGACACTGCCGGGCGCAGGCCCACCCGGGACAAGATCGAGATGATGGGCCTGGAAACCGGCCGACAGCTCATAAGCCGGGCCGACCTGTGCATCCTGGTCCTGGATGCCGGGCAGGAGCCTGCTCCGGAAGATCTGGACATCCTGGAAGAGATAAACCCCGGCAAACTTGTCCTGGCCGTGAACAAACAGGACCTGGTTTCCGAGACTCCTGCCTGGGTACAGGACTTAAAAGACAAGGGCCTGGACCTGGTGCACACCTCAGCTACACTGGGCCATGGCCTGGAAGATCTCACCAGGGCCATCAGGTCCAGGATCCTGGGGGAAAAAAGGCCCGAGGCCACGTCTTCCCTGGCCCCCAACCTGAGGCAGAAAACAGCTCTGGATAAAGCCCGCCAGGAGCTTTTGCTTCTGGCTGAAGAAGCCCGTCAGGAAATGCCCCACGATCTGCTGGGGGTCAGGTTAGATTACGCCTGTACCTTCCTGGACGAGATCACCGGGCGTATTGTCACTGATGACATTTTAAATTCCATCTTCGAGAATTTCTGCATTGGTAAATGAACGCATGCGCAAATCTGTCTGGATCAATGTCTGCGAGTCCTCGGCAGACGCTTACGGGGCGCTTCTCATGCAGGAGCTGCAGCAAATGTGCCCGGGCATGCGCATCATGGGCATGGGCGGCCGGGCCATGCGCCGGCAGGGGCTGGAGACGGTTTACCGGGCCGAAGACCTGTCCCTGGTGGGTCTTACCGAGGTGGTCACCGCCCTGCCAAGAATCGCCGGGTATCTGCGTGAGATAAAACGGCTGCTGCGCCGGGAACGCCCCAGTGTCCTGGTGCTCATGGACGCTCCGGATTTCAATTTCAGGCTGGCCCGGGAAGCCTGCAGGCTTGGCATCCCGGTCATCTACTACATTGCCCCCCAGGTGTGGGCCTGGCGCAGATCCAGGATAAAATTTCTCAGGGAATTCGTGCACCGGGTGGCCTGCATCTTTCCCTTTGAGCAGGATTTTTTTCTGAGCCGGGGCATAGTGGCCCGCTACGTGGGACATCCTCTGCTGGACCTGATCCATCTGCCGGAGCTAAATCTTATTGCACCGCAGGAAAACAGGATAGCCCTGCTGCCTGGCAGCCGCAAAAAAGAAATCGCCTCCCTGCTGCCGGTTTTTACCGACGTAGCTTATAAGCTGAGCCTCAAGCACCCGGATCTGTCCATAGGCATAGTCCAGGCACCGGGAGTAGACCGCGATTTTATTAAGAGCCACACCAGGGATCTGTCCTGTTTGGAGTTCATCTCCCCGGAAAACCGCCACACTTACCTCAAATCATGCAGCATGGCCCTGGCCGTATCCGGGACCATTACCCTGGAATGCGCCATCCTTGATGTTCCGGCCATTGTAGCTTATAAAGTCTCCTGGCCCAGCTACATGGCAGGGAGAATGCTCATAGACGTGCCATACATCAGCATGCCCAATCTTATACTGGACAGGGGGGTTTTCCCGGAATTCATACAGAGCCGGGCCAACAGCAAAGAACTGCTGCAGGCCGCCGGCAGCTGGCTGGACCACCCCCGCAGACTGGCTGATGTCCGCCATGAACTTGCGCAGGTAAAGGACCTGCTGGGCAAAAAAACAGCCACACGCAATACTGCGGAAATGATAATGCAGGCCATGTACGCCAGCTGACCAGGACGTTGCCTGCAACCAGGACAGGAAAGGAAGGGAGCTCATACAACCACCCCCGGCCCCTCCTTGGCAAGGAGGGGAGTTTACGCCGTGCACATAAACATGATCGGCATTAAATTTTTACATTTAACTTTTAAGCATCTATTTTTGGGTTCCTGGTTCATGGTTTACATGCAAAAAATCAGGATTTCAGCACGGTCTCCCCCCCTCCTTGGTTAAGGAGGGGCGGGGGTGGTTCGATATAAATGATCACTTCCTTTATTTTGTTCCCAAATTTGTGCTGAGCGCCTGAGAATCAGACATTAAATTGTTACATTAAACTTTTAAGCAACTATTTTTGGGTTCCTGGTTCGTGGCTTACATTCAAAAAATCAGGGCTTCAGCACGGTCTACTCCCCTCCTTGGTTAAGGAGGGGCGGGGGTGGTTCGATATAAATGATCACTTCCTTGTCCAGTTACTCGCTGCTCAGATTCCGGACCGCCAGGATAAAGCGCTTTTAATCTCAAACAACCGTCACAACAACATGGATAAACTGGACCTTGGAATTATTGGAGTGGGCCATCTGGGCAGCATTCACGCCAGGCTGGCCGCTCAATCGGAAAAGATAAACCTGGTGGGGGTCTTTGACCTGGACCAGGAGCGCGCGGAAAAAGCGGCCCGGGACAGCAGCACTGAATGTTTCCGGGACATGCACGCCCTTCTGGAAAAGGTCCAGGGTGTAAGCATAGTAGTCCCCACCAGTGAGCACCACAGTGTTGCCCTTAAGGCCCTGGATTACGGCTGCCATCTCTTTCTGGAAAAGCCCATAGCCTCCAGCGTGGATCAGGCCCGGGACATAGTGCAGAAGGCCAGGGAGAAAAACAGGAAAATCCAGGTGGGCCATATCGAGCGCTTCAACCCGGCCATACTGGCCATAAAGGATCATCCCCTGAAGCCCATGTTCATCGAGGCCCACCGCCTGAGCACATTCAACCCCAGGGGGTGCGATGTGAGCGTGGTCCTGGACCTCATGATTCACGACCTGGACCTGATCCTGTACCTGGTCAAAAGCCCGGTGACCCATGTGGACGCCTGCGGAGTGGCAGTAGTTTCCCGGGAGGAGGACATAGCCAATGTCCGGCTCAAATTCGCCAGCGGATGCGTGGCCAATATAACCAGCAGCCGCATAGCTTTAAGTCCCATGCGCAGGATGCGCCTTTTCCAGCAGAACCAGTACATCGCCCTGGATTTCCAGGAAAAAAAAGCTGACATATTCAAGCTGACAGACCAGGATACCATCCCGGACCCCGGCTGCAAGCCTGCAGTGGTCTCCCGCATAGGAGTGGGTGACAATGCAAGGGACGTAATATACGAAAAGCCTTCTCCGCCTGAAGTCAACTCCCTGCAGATGGAACTCGAGGAGTTCGCAAAAGCCGTGGTACATGACCTGGAGCCCGAGGTGCCGGGTGAGCAGGGACTTATGGCCCTGGAAACAGCCGCAAACATCCTGGAGCAGATAGCCAGGCCATAAGGTAAATTCACCATCTGCTTCATCTGGAAAAACTAAGCGTCTTGTAGCGGATTCATGGTCCGGGGGCTTTGCAAACTGGGCGTAAACTGTCTGAACGACGTAGGAAGCGTTAATCAAAACCGTAACAACACCGAACCTGATTCAAAGCATTTTACAGAATATATCCTGGTTATCAAACCAGTGTATAGGTTTTGATTTACGCTTCCTTGGAGTGAGTTTTTACGTCCTGTTTGCAAAGTCCCCGGACCATGCTGAATAGTTACGCCGTAAGCAGGAAAGGACAGATCAGGACACGGAGGATAGATTGAGCATACCATTTATAGATCTTAAATCACAGTATTCCAGGATAGATTCCCGGGTAAAGGAAGGCCTGGACCGGGTCCTGGCCCACGGGGCCTACGTCATGGGCCCGGAAATCGCTGAACTGGAAAAGGAGCTGGCAGCCTTTTGCGGCGCACAACATGCCCTGGCCTGCTCTTCAGGAACAGATGCCCTGCTTCTGGCCCTCATGGCCAAAAACACAGGACCCGGAGATGCTGTCCTGACAACACCTTTTACTTTCTGCGCCACCGCCGAGGTTATAGCCCTTCTGGGGGCCACCCCGGTATTCGTGGATATTGATCCGGAAACCTTCAACATTGATCCGGACAGCTTAAAGCTGGCCATCCAGGCCCTGAGATCCGCTGATCCCGACGTATATCCTCTGCCCAGCCAGGCAAAAGCGGCCGGCGAACCAGGCAAAGGCCCCCATGCTCCAAGCTCCATGCCCCATGCTCCACCCCCCTTCGTTCCCAAAGGCCTCATCAGCGTGGATCTCTTTGGTCTGCCCTGTGATTATGAGGCCATAAATCCCATCCTGGAGGAAGAAGGCCTGTGGCTTCTCGTGGATGCGGCCCAGTCTTTTGGATCTTCATACAAAGACGTGTCCCCGTGCACTCTGGGGGATACTGCCTGTACCTCTTTTTTCCCGGCCAAGCCTCTGGGGTGCTACGGAGACGGCGGGATGTGCTTTACCAATGATACCAGTCTGCACCAGGTCCTTGAGTCCCTCAGGGTACACGGACAGGGCAAAAACAGGTACGACAACGTCCGCCTGGGCCTCAATGCCCGTATGGACACCATGCAGGCCGCGGTTCTTCTGGCCAAGATGAGTATCTTCCCCGAAGAAATCGAGATTAGAAACATTGTAGCCCGCACCTACAATGATTTCTTGCAGGAGGCCCAAGATATCACTGTACCCTCCTTTTTCCCGGACAGGCAGAGCGCCTGGGCCCAGTACAGCGTGCTGGCCAGGGACCTGGAGCACCGCCAGACGGTATTTGACAGCCTGAAAGAAAACAACGTTCCCTGGTCTGTATATTATCCTCTGCCCCTTCACCTGCAGGATGTTTTCAGCTATCTGGGGTACAGTTCCGGTGATTTTCCTGTGAGCGAGGAAATGTCTAAAAGGATTTTCAGCCTGCCCATGCACCCCTACCTGAAGCAGAGCGACCAGGAAAAAGTTGCCCGGGCAGTGGTTGAAGGCAGCAGGAGGTAGAGAAATGGCCATGCAGGACAGAATTTTCACTCTGGGTCTTTCAGTGGAAGCAGTTTCCCTGTACCTGATACTTCACGACCTTGAATTTCACGATATGCCCCTGGAGCGTGAAAACATTGAGCCCCGCTGGAATGCTCCCCCGCAGGCCCTGGAACATGCCCTTGACGAACTGGCCATGCACCAGGTGGTGCAGGACAAAAGCGACCCGCTTACCTTAAATCCCCAGGAGGCATGGACACCGTCCAGGTCGGCTTAGCCTGCTTCTGTTATCATGTTCACCCTTTACGAACTCTGGTCCGGTCTGGGATATCCACTCCTGAAGATCTGCGTCTTCATTGCCCTGGGAGTTTTTGTGGGCAACCTCATAGAGTCCATGAACTGGACCAGGTTCATGGCCCGCCTGGCCGCCCCCCTGACCCGCATGGCCAGGCTTCGAGACGTATCCGGGGCCAGCTTCTCCATGGCCTTTTTCTCGGGCATCACCGCCAATACCATGCTGGCCGAGGCATACTCCCAGGAAAAGCTCACTTACCGGGAACTGGTTTTGTCCAACCTGTTCAACTCCCTGCCCACATACTTTCTGCACCTGCCCACCACTTTCTTCATCATGGTCCCGCTCATCAAGGCCGCTGCCCTGCCCTATCTTTTGCTGACCATCATTGCGGCCCTTCTGCGCACCCTGGTGGTGGTTGTCCTGGGCCGCTTCATCCTGAGTCCAAAGCCGGAACCATGCGTGGAATGCCAGCTTCCAGGCGAGGGAAAGCTCAACTGGACCGAGGTGCTGGCCAGGGTCTGGAAACGCTTCAGATTCAGGTTCAAAAAGATCATTATCTTCACAGTGCCCATATATACCCTTTTTTTCATCCTGCAGCAGGCCGGTTTTTTCGACTGGGTGGAAGAAAGCATGGCTGAGTATGTGCATTTCATGGCCTGGCTCTCCCCCCAGGCCTTAAGCATCGTGGTCCTGCAGCTGGCTGCGGAGCTGTCGGCCGGGCTGGCTGCAGCCGGGGCCATGCTGGACAGCGGGGCCCTGGGAGTGCGGGAAGTGGTCCTGGCCCTTCTGACTGGCAATATCCTGTCCTCGCCCATGCGCGCCATTCGCCACCAGCTTCCCTATTATGCAGGCATATTCAACCCCAAGCTGGCCGTAAAGCTCATATTCTACAACCAGAGCCTGCGGGTGGGCAGCCTGATCCTGGTTGGAGCCCTTTATTATCTGGTCACCTGAATCCGGAACAAATACATGTGTCCTTTTATTATCCCGGATTGCACGTGACTGCTTCTGATGTTAGACTGCAAAAAAAGGAGGGCGGTATGCACCTGGTTGTTCCAGGACTTAAGCACATATTCCTGCTGGCCATGCTTCTGACTTTATCCTGTACGCAGCAGCCGGACATGGCCGGTACATACACGGAAAAAAACGGGGCAACCTCCGGCATGTCTTCAGTCATCAAACTGCATCCCGACCAAGAAGGATCATGGAAGACTGAAATCGACACGATTACCTTTAAGTGGCGCACCACCAACGGCGAGATTCATTTCCAGACCCGGGCCATGGACACCCTTGCCGGCGAACTGACTGACACTGGTTTCACAATCAGGCTTCCCCACAATGAAACCCTGGAGTTTGAAAAAAACTCCCCCTGACTGCTCACTTAAGGATTATCCAGGCGTCGCCAGCTCAAGTCCTGCACGGCCGACCCCCCGCACCCTCAAGACAGTCCAGCCTGACCCGATGATTTACCTGCGTCCACATGACAAAAAACAATCAACTGATTTTTATTAAAACTTTTCCAGGGGTCACGTGAATTATCTAACAATTACTCTTGACACGTTAAAAAAAACATAATAGCAGATAGTTATACAAGCAAAAAACGCTTGTTGAATCGGCTGTTGGGAGCTTTTATGAATTGCACAAACCCACTTGGGGAAAAGCCCATGCAAAACAGCATCTCTCCATTTTTCGGCCTGGGATTTGATCTTGGCCGGACCATTCGAATGGCCCGGACCATTTCATTTCACAGACCGCACGTCTTTGAGGAACCATTATTCAACCCCCAGCACGTTCTTCCGTCAGGGTTCGAGCTTCTCGTCCTCCTGAACCGGGAGACCGGCGGAAGTTAATCTCAACCATCAAGCAGGAGGGATTATGAAACTAGGTCGAAGGGAATTTATTAAACTTTCGGCGACTGCGACCGCTGTGACCGCTTTTGCCGGTCTCGGCATGAATCTGCAGCCGACCACGGCCAAAGCCCAGTTGCTGAAAATCCACTGGGCCAAGGAAACCACCAGCATCTGCTGCTACTGTTCTGTTGGCTGCGGCGTGCTGGTGCACACCGACAAGTCCTCTTCGGGCCGGTGCATCAACATTGAAGGCGACCCGGACCATCCCATCAACGAAGGCGCCCTGTGCGCCAAGGGAGCTGCTCTGTACCAGGTGGCGGAAAACGAAAACCGCCTCACCAAGGTCATGTACCGTGCCCCCTACACCGACAAATTTGTGGAAGCCCCCTGGGGCTGGGCCCTGCAGCGCATTGCCGAGAAGGTCAAGGAAGCCCGGGATGAGACCTTTGTCCAGAAAAACGACCAAGGCCAGGTGGTCAACCGCACCGACGGCATAGCCCACGTGGGCTCCGCCGAAATCGAGAACGAAGAAAACTGGTACCTGCAGGCAATGCAGCGCGCCATGGGCCTGGTGTATATCGAGCACCAGGCACGTATCTGACACAGCGCCACTGTTGCGGCTCTGGCAGAGTCGTTCGGACGCGGCGCTATGACCAATCACTACAACGACCTCATGAACAGTGATTGCATTCTCATGATGGGGGCAAACCCCGCTGAAAACCATCCCATTTCCTTCAAGTGGGTCATGAAGGCCAAGGAAAAGGGCGGCAAGATACTGAGCGTGGATCCCCGCTACACCAGGAGTTCTACCAAGGCCGACCTGTATGTACCCATGCGCTCTGGAACAGACATCGCCATTCTGGGCGGCATGATCAAGTACATCCTGGACAACAACCTGTACTTCGAGGAATACGTCAAGAACTACACCAATGCCTCGTTCTTAGTGAACCCCGATTACGGCTTCGACAATGGCCTGTTCACCGGATGGGACGCGGACAAAGAAGCTTACGACAAGGATACCTGGACCTTCCAGATGGATGACGACGGCATCCCCAAAAAGGATCCCACCCTGCAGGACCCCAACTGCGTGTTTCAGCTCCTGAAAAAACACTATGAGCGCTACACCCTGGACAAGGCCTCCGAGACAGCAGGATCACCCAAGGACAAGCTGGAAGAATTCTACAAGATGTATTCAGAGACCGGCGCACCGGACAAGGCCGGGACCATCATGTACGCCATGGGCTGGACCCAGCACACGGTGGGCGCACAGATCATCCGCACCATGGCCATGATCCAGCTCCTGCTGGGCAACGTGGGCGTGGCCGGCGGCGGAGTAAACGCCCTGCGCGGAACCTCCAACGTACAGGGATCCACGGACCAGGCCCTGCTGTTCCACATAATCCCGGCGTATATGCCCACTCCCAGGGCCAATCTGGCCACACTGGACGATTACAATGACACCACCCCGACCACCGAGGATCCCAAAAGCGCCAACTGGTGGCAGAACCGCCCCAAGTACATAGCCAGCCTTTTGAAGGCCATGTATCCGGATAAGGACCCCAAAGACAGCTACAAATGGCTGCCCAAACTGGATGAAGACCAGAACGCTTCATGGCTGGTGCTTTTCGACCACATGCTGCAGGGCAAGTTCAAGGGCTTTTTTGTCTGGGGACAGAATCCTGCAGCCAGCGGAGCCAACTCCTCCAAAACCAGAGAAGCCCTGGGCAAACTGGACTGGCTGGTGTCGGTCAATGTGTTTGATAATGAGACGGCCTCCTTCTGGAAAGGACCGGACGTAGATCCCGGCAGGGTCAAGACCGAGGTCTTTGTCCTGCCTCCTGCTGTCTTCTGCGAAAAGGAAGGCTCTGTATCCAACTCCGGCCGCTGGATCCAGTGGCGCTACCAGGGCCCCAAGCCTCCTGGACAGTGTGCCCGTGACGGGGACATCATGCTCGAGCTGTTTACCAGGATCCGGGATCTGTACAAAAAGAACGGGGGAGTATTTGCAGACCCCATTCTCAACCTCAACGAAAAGGATATAGCCAAAGAGGGCAAACAGTTTCCCGAGAGGTTTGACGTGCAGAAAGTGGCCAAGCTCATGAGCGGCTACGATGTCAACTCGGGTAAGCAGGTTGCCAACTTTACCCAGCTCAAGGACGATGGGTCCACTGCATGCGGCAACTGGCTGCACAGCGGGGCCTGGACTGAAGACGGCAATATGATGGCCCGCCGCGACAAGGACCAGACCGATATGCAGGCCAATATCGGCCTTTTCCCCAACTGGTCCTTCGCCTGGCCGGTAAACAGAAGAGTCCTGTACAACCGGGCCTCTGTGGACCAGGACGGACAACCCTATGCCCCGGACAAGGCGGTAATAAAGTGGGAAGACGGCGAGTGGAAAGGTGATGTGCCCGATGGCGGATGGCCTCCGGCTGAAAAACATCCCTTTATCATGCGGGCCGAGGGTTATGGACAGCTGTTCGGACCGGGACTGGCCGACGGGCCGTTTCCGGAACATTACGAATCCATGGAGTGCCCCTTTGAGGAGCATCCCTACTCTGATCAGCTGCACAGCCCCACTGCCCTGTACTTCGAGGAGGAGCTTGAAAAGCACGCTGTGTGCGATCCCCGCTATCCCTTCGTCGGGACCAGCTACAGGGTATGCGAGCACTGGCAGACCGGAATCATGACCCGCTGGGTACCGTGGCTGCTGGAAACCATGCCCCAGAACTTTGCGGAGATCGATCCGGAACTGGCCAAACTCAGGGAAATCGAGAGCGGAGACGAGGTCATCGTGGAAAACCTGCGCGGTAAGATCGAGTGCATAGCCATCGTCACTCCGCGTCTGCAGCCCCTGAACATCATGGGCCAGACACTGCACCAGGTGGGCACCACCTGGCACTTCGGCTGGGTGCATCCCAAAGACGGCGGCGATTCAGCCAACCTGCTGACCCCGTCAGTGGGTGATCCCAACACGTTTATCCCGGAGACCAAGACCTTTATGGTCAACATCCGCAAAAAATAAGGAGGTCTGATTTATGGGTAAGGGATTTTTTATAGATTTGACCAAATGCACGGCCTGCCGGGGTTGCCAGGTGGCCTGCAAGCAATGGCACAAACTGCCTGCTGAGGACACTCACAACTGGGGCTCTTACCAGAACCCCGAGGACCTGTCCTTTATCACCTACAAACTGGTACGCTTTGAGGAACTCGTGGAAAACGGCCAGGTCAAGGACTGGCTGTTCTTCCCGGATCAGTGCCGCCACTGCATCTCGCCTCCCTGTAAGATGGTGGGGGACATGGATGACGAGCAGGCCATCCTGCAGGAATATGAGACCGGCACGGTCATGTTCACCGGCAGGACCAAAAACCTGTTCCCCGATGAGATCCGTCAGTCCTGTCCCTATGACATCCCCAGGGAGGACGAAGAATCAGGAGTCATCTCCAAGTGCGACATGTGCTTTGACCGGGTCACAAACGGCATGCTTCCGGCATGCGTACTCGCCTGCCCCACGGGCAGTATGCACTTCGGCGACCTGGAGGACATGAAGGCCATGGCCGAAGAGAGGCTGGACGAAGTCAAGCAGATATATCCCGACGCAGTCCTGGGCGACCCCAATTCTGTGCGCGTGATCTATCTCTTCCACAGAAAGCCGTCGGACTTCTTCCACTCAGCCGTGGCCAGTCTGCACGGCCCCAAGCGTTTTACACGCAAGGAGGCCTTTGCCAGGCTGTTTAGAAACAACAGGCCCAGAGTATAAACCATAACTAAAGGGGCCGGAACTTGATTCCGGCCCCAGACCCCCGAGGGCAAGAAAGCGCTCCCGGCGCTTTCCTGCCCTCGGGGGTCAATATCTTGCACATTTTTAACCGCCTGCCATATCCATCCTTTTTCCTTGTCAAACAGGCCTGAATGCCTGCATGCTCCCTGAGAGTTAAGTGGATCTCCCTTATTTCTTTTTCTTGCCTTCATGTCCCTTAATGCCCTTCATGGTTAAACCTATTTTGACTTTCAACCCTGAAATGTCAGGTCTTGCATTATGCACACCCTTTGCCTTACTCAGGGGGCAGGCCACTGATTTTGCGGGCCAGAACTATACTTGCATGGGCTTTGTTTTATGGCTATACAAGGCTGACCCTATGATAGACAAGAGCAATATCATCCCGGCCATACTTGAGCGTCTGGAAAATCTTCCCCATGGTCATTACCTGGATATGCGCACCTACAAGCGCAACCGCTACCTGCTCCTGGTGAAAAAAGGCGATGATGATTTCCTGATAATCGAAAACGGCTTTTTCCGGGAACGTTTTGAGCATGTTCCCTTCAAAAAACTGAAAAAACTGCTGAAAACACTTCTCAAGAAAGAATTTCCACGCAGCACCAAGGTCAGGGTATATAATATGGGTATTTTCGAGGAACAGACCGCCCAAAACATTGAGCGCAAGGTTCTGTAAGTGATCAGCTGTCCCGGATAAGACCAAAGACTGTGGGCCGGCTAAACAGGAGATGCTCTGTGGGACTTTTAAGTGTAGACGAACTCAAACCGGGCATGGTTCTGGAACGGGACGTGCTAGCCCCCAACGGCCGGTTACTCCTGGGTACAGGCACGGAACTTACCCCGCGTAATATCACTGTTCTCAAGACCTGGGGAGTGGTGGATGCTCATGTTCAGGGTGATGGTCAGGAGCAAAACTCCCACCAGGAACCCAAGCTTACCAGGGAACTTTTGAACCACACCAGGCAACAGCTGCAGCCTTTTTTTGCCTGCACGGATCTGTCCCTCCCGGCCATGCGCGAAATTTTCAAGCTGGCAGTCTACCAGGCCGCGGGACAGGGCAAGGGGCATTTCGTTTTACCCCCCTCCTGCAATACAGGTGATCAGGCCCCGGACCCTGAAAAGATTCTGGCCGGCCATCCTTTAGTTACAGCAGCGGACATAATCGGTGAGCAGACCAGGCTTGCAACCTTTCCAGATATATATCACCAGATAAATGCAGTACTGCAGTCTCCGCGCAGCTCAGCCACGCACATAGCCAAAGTGGTGGGCAAGGACGCCAGCCTCTCGGGCAAGCTTTTGCGCCTGGTCAACAGCCCCTTCTACGGCTTTCCCAGGAAAATCGATACAATCCCCAGGGCCGTGGCCATCCTGGGCACCAACGAACTGTCCACCCTGGCCCTGGGCATCTCTGTGGTGCATTACTTCTCCGGCATCCCCCAAAGCAGTGTGGACATGAAGTCATTCTGGAGACACAGCATAGCCTGCGGTGTCCTGTCCAGACTGCTGGCTGACAAGCAGCAGGGCCTTTCCGAGGAGACCTTTTTTGTGGCCGGGCTGACACACGACATTGGCCGCCTGGTCATGTTCAACCACCTTCCCGGACCCTGCGGGGAGATACTGGAATACGCAGCCCGCTCCGGCATGCCCCTGTTTCAAGCTGAATCCAGAGTACTTGGTTTTGATCACGCTTTACTTGGCGGTGAACTTTTAAAAAAATGGCATTTCCCCATAAGCCTGGAAAACCCTGTACGCTCTCACCATCAGCCCTGCAGCGCCTTGAACATCCTTGAACCCTCCATCGTGCATGTGGCCGACATCCTGGTCCAGGCCCTGGATTTCGGCAGCAGCGGCAATCTGTTCGTACCCCCGCTCAATTCCACGGCCTGGCAGGAGCTGAAAATGAATAAAACCGTATTTACCTGGATCAAAAGCATGGCCCTGCGCCAGGTATACGAGATAGAAAGAATCTTTCTGGGAGGCACGCATGACTGATGATCTTGAGCAACGCATCAGGTTCCTTGAGGAACAGGTCAACTACCTCACCCAGGAAAAGCGTGCCTCCATGCAGGCCCTGGAACTGGCCGCTTCCATGAGCAATTTTGAAAACAGCCTCAATCAGGTGGACACCCCGGACATGATCCTCAGGGAAGCCGCGGACAGGCTCAAAAAACTCATAGCTTTCAAGTCACTGTGCTTTTTCCTGGTGGATGAACAGGACTCCTCGTTTTATCCTGGATACTGCGAACCTGAAGAGTGCCTGGAAACAATTTCCACAGAAATGCAGGTCCTGGTGGATGACAAGACCTTTGCCTGGGCCCTGGGTCGTAATAAGCCGGTGGTGGTTACCGCCTTGAGCGGGGACCAGCTCATGCTGCACGCCATGAAGACCAGCAGCCGCACCCGTGGGATTTTTTTCGGAGTCCTGGACGGGGAGTACAAAGAGGTCATGGACAGCATCCAGATGCTTGCCACCATCATCTTCATGTCCGTGGCCGGTGCCCTGGAAAGCTTCGAGCTTTACCGCAACATAAGACAGATGAACAACCAGCTGACCCAGTCCAACGCCGAACTGCGCACAGCCAAAGAGGCCGCCCTGGAAGCCTCCAGGGCCAAGAGCGAGTTCCTGGCCAACATGAGCCATGAACTGCGCACTCCCATAAGCTCGATTATTTCCGGGCTGAAGCTTCTGGCTCCCATGGAAGAAGACACTAAGAAGCTGTCCATCCTGAATACCTGCAAGGATTCCGCCGAGGCCCTGCACAGCATTATCAACGATTCTCTGGACCTGGCCAAGATCGAGGCCGGCAAAATTGAACTGATCCCTGAAAACTTCGATCTGCACCACGAACTGGCCAAAAACTTGAATACCTTCAGGCCCCAGGCCGGGACAAAGGGACTGGACCTGCGCCTGCGCATGGATCCAGGACTGCCCCGCCTGGTCCGCGCAGATATGCACAGGCTGGGTCAGATCCTGCGCAACCTGCTCAGCAATGCAGTCAAGTTCACCCGGGAAGGCTGGGTTGAGCTCGGGGCTGAAGTCCTCATAAAGAATGAGAAAAGTTGCGGGGTCAACTTCTGGGTGCAGGATACCGGCATTGGGATTCCAAAAGATGTGCTGCCCAGGCTGTTTGAGGCCTACACCCAGGCGGACGGCTCCTACTCCAAGAAATACGGGGGTACAGGCCTGGGCCTGGCCATCACCAGGTACCTGGTCCGCCTCATGGGCGGCTCCATAAGTGTCCACAGCAAGGAGGGCGAGGGCAGTTGCTTCACCATGAACATCAGCTTTGAACTGCCTCCGGAAGGGCAGGCAGAAGAGGTACAGGACCCGGATGCAGAGGAACAGACGCCTCCCGAGCCCCTGAACATTCTGGTAGCCGAAGATCAAGACCTGCCCCGGATGTATGTCAGGCACATCCTGGAGCAGGCCGGGCACAGGGTTATCGAGGCCCATGACGGGATTCAGGCTGTGGAAGAGGCTTTAAACAACCCCCTGGACCTGGTGCTCATGGATATCCAGATGCCCGGAATGGACGGCATCCAAGCCTCCAGGCGCATCAGAGATGCCCTGGCCCCGCAGAAACCCGCCATTATCGCCCTGACAGCCTATGCCATGCAGACAGACCGCCAGAACTTCCTGGATGCCGGGATGGATGATCACTTAAGCAAACCAGTGCACCCAAAGCTGCTTTTGGCCAAAGTAAATGCTCTGGCCGGTTCAGCCGCCGCTGAGTCTTCCCTGAGTTCCGGAAATCAAGACCCGTTGAAGGACCTTCAGGAAAACGGGCCTGTGAACATGGACCTTGTGCAGGAAATGTTTGAGGACAGCAGGTTCTGGCTGCACCTTGTGCAGCTTTTCACCACTCAGGAGCAGCCGGCACATATTGCCAGACTGGATGAAGTACTTCAGGCCCGGGACGCCCAGAGGATGAAACGGCTGGCCCACACCCTCAAGGGAACCATGAGTACGCTTTGCGCCGAGAGGGCCAGGGACCTGGCCCAAAGCCTGGAAAAAAACGCCGGCCTGGAAAACTGGGCCGGAATAGAACAGGACTGCCAGGCCCTCAAGGAAGAGCTGCAGCGAATGAAAGCTTTTGCTCAGAAGACCGACATCCAGGGCGATGAGTGAAATGCATCAACAGTGCAACGAAGAATTCATTTTTCAAATGGATAAAAGAATTCACAGCTTTTTCATGACCCAAAAAACACCTGGTTACCTGGAAACAACATCGACAGCACCTGCCTCGACCCCCACATAAACCTCGTCGCCCACCAAGATCCCGCTTCTGGCAATATCTTCCCTGCTCACCAGGGACCGTATGGGAAAGCCGATATCCAGCAAAACCCTGATCTGCCCACCTTCGTCGGTCATCTGCAATACTCTGCCCGGCACAACCTGCTCTGAATCAATTACCTGGTCCTTGTTGTAAATACCGATTTTTTCCGGGTGAACCTGGATCCTGCACGGCCCGTCAATGTTCGACTCCACCTGCAGTTCCAGTTTCTCCCTTACAACACAAACCTTTTTGCCGTCTTTCAGGGCAACGTATCCGGGCACAATATTCTCCCCGCCAGGTCCTGTCAGCCTGCCCTCAAACAAAAAGACCCTGTGCTCCGCCAGCCTGGAAGCTTCCAGACGCTTATGCGTGGAAAAAATAACCGTTATCTCTCTTTCTTTGCGGATGCTCTCGATGATCTTCTCTATTACTGCCTGGTTTTCCACGTCCACGCTGGCAGTAGGCTCATCAAAGAGCATTACCTGGGGCGAGCAGGCCATGGCCCGGGCGATGGCTACTCTCTGGGTCTCCCCCCCGGACAATTGATGTGCCGGTCGATGGGCAAAATCCTGCATGCCCACACGCTCTAAGCTTTCCATGGCTGTCTGTCTGCGCTTTGCGGAATTGATCCTCCGCACCTTGAGCCCGTACTCAACGTTTTTGACCACAGTAGTACTGAACATGATGGGGTGCTGATCCACCAGGACCAGCTCTCTGCGGATGGGGGTCAGATAGTTGGCCTTCCAGTTGATCTCCTGGCCCTTGTAAAAGACCCTGCCCTTTGCCGGAGCATTGAGCATGGCCAGGATATGCAGAAGGGTGGTTTTGCCGGAACCGTTGGGGCCAAGCAGGGCATAGCTCTGCCCCGCCTCCAGCACAAGCTCGGGCAGGTCCAGGACAGTGCGCCCCTCGAATATCTGCTGGACATCCCTTAAAACATACAGGCTCATCTGGCACTCCCGTAACGTCCCTGCACCAGCTGCATAAAGATATTCATAAACAGGCTGATTGATAAAAGAACAATCCCCAGGCCCAGGGCCAGTATGAATTCACCCTTGTTGTGCTCTAAGGCCATGGCCGTGGTCATGGTCCGGGTGAATCCCTTGATATTTCCACCCAGCATCATGGCAATGCCGATTTCTGCTATGGCCCGGCCAAAGGCGGCTATGATGGCGGCCAGGATCCCGTAGCGGGCCTCCTTGGCTATGGACAGGGAAGTCTGCCACAGGTTCGCCCCCAGGGTCATGGCTGTGCGCCTGTAGCGGGAATCTATCCGGCTGACCGCTGCAAGGGTGAAGGTGGTCACCCAGGGCGTGATAAGAATAACCTGGCCCACCACTATGGCCCAGGGGGTATACAGCATGCCTAGATCGCCGAGGATCCCCCGCCTGGACAGAAAAGCGTAGACAAAGAGCCCGATAACCACAGTGGGCAGGGCAAGCAGGGTATTCAGGATGGTGATTACAGCCCTTTTTCCCCGAAACTCTTTAACCGCCACCAGAAAGCCCAGGGGAATACCCAGAACGGAAGCTATCAGGGTTGAGAAGAAGCTTACATACAGAGATATGTAAACGATAAAATACAGCTCCGGATCCAGGGACCAGAGCATACGCACCGCTTCAGCCAGGCTGCTGATTAAAAAGCCTTCCATTAAATTAAATAAACCCTTTGATATCAATTATTGCTGTTCACCGGAATATCCAAAAAATCCGGTGAACAGGTTTTTTTATCGCTCCCACGCTCTGCGTGGGAGCGTAGCCCGACCGCTCCTGCGGTCATTGTGGACGCGGAGCGTCCGGGGAATGTTCCCACGCAGAGCGTGGGAACAATAAGACAAGGCTCTCTATTCTGCCGGGGAGCTTGTTATTCATATACACCGGCTCGGTGGATATGAATATTTGCTTCTCCCCTCCCAAGCTCTGCGCCTCTAAGGCCGGCAGGCCCGGGCGTGAGATATTCTATTCTTTACGTGATCTGTGAATACTTTAAGTAGAATATGGTGGATAGATGCGTTGCATCTTACTTTGCATCTGGAATAAAAAGCTGTGAGCCAAGAAGTTCGTAGGACCCAATGACCTCCTGTCCACGCTCGGAAACCAGCCACACCGCGAATTCCTTAGCCAGATCATATTTCACGTGGGGGTGTTTCTCCGGGTTAACCGGAATCACCCCGTAAGGGTTCTCCAGCATGTCTCCGCCCTCGTAAACGATCTCCAGATCATATTCTGCATCCCTGCCGTACTTGTACTGCAGATAGGTTCCCCTGTCCGCAAGAACGTAGCCGTTCTTTTCCTCGGCAAAGAGCAGCGCTTCTCCCATGCCCTGGCCTATGGAAAAATACCAGCCCGCTCCGTCTGCCGGCTCACTGGAAGCGGTAATCTCCAGCCCGCTTTCTTCCCAGAGCTGTTTTTCCCTGCCGTGGGTACCGCTGCCATCGCCTCTGGAAACAAAAGGCTCCCCGGCATCTGCAATAAGCCTCATGGCCTCGGCAACGTCTGCAGCGTCCCCGATGCCTGCCGGATCCTCTTCAGGTCCGACAATAATAAAATCGTTGTACATTACATAATAGCGCTTGGTGCCGTAGCCATCTTCTACAAACTGATTTTCCCTTTCCACATCATGGACCATGACCACGTCGGCATTGCCGTCCATGCCATCGCGCAGGGCGGCGCCGGTACCCTTGGACATGACCCGCACTGTTATTCCGGTATCTGCCTTAAACTCCGGAAGAAGATGGTCCAGCAGACCCGAAGCCTCGGTGCTGGTGGTGGTGCTCATGGTGAGCACCCTGTCCCGGTCCTGGACCTGGTCGCCATGGCACCCGCTCACACCCAGAAAGGCGGCCAACAGTAAAAAAAGTGAAATCCTGACCATCCTGACCTCCTGTCCGGTTTCAGGCTGCAGTGGTGTATAGTAGCATGCATTCGAACATAGTAAATTTATGTTAAAAAAAACATAGGCTGGAAGACACTGTGTTCTGAATAAAAAAGTTGATTACAGGGGAAGGCTATAAGGCAGGGCTAAATGCTTTAGCACGGACTGCTCCCCTCCTTGGTTAAGGAGGGGCTGGGGGTGGTTCGTTCTAAATGAATGCAGTTTTTAAATTTACTTTTCAGGCCCGGCACCTTTAAACAATTCCTGAAGTTCCCGGGCCTCTTTCCCGGCAATTGTCTTCATCCTGTTGCGCCAGGAATTGAAGGCGTTTAAAATCTCCCTGGCCCTGGAAGTAAGCTCGTAACGCCGGGGCTGCTCACCGCTTAGAACCACCAGGTCAAAGCCCAGGATATCCTGGGTCTTTTTCAATTTGCCCCAGGCCGCACGATAGGACATGCCCAGGCTTTTGGCCGCCTGACGCAGGGATCCGTGCTCTTCAATACCTTCCAGGAGCAGCGCCCTGCCCTGACAGAAAATGGTCTCGCTGCCTGTATGGAGCCAGACGCTTAGACCCACATCATACTTGCTTTTCATGACCTCTCCATTTAAGGGGCTTTATTTTCAGGTTGCCAAATACGCCTTGCAGGGTTATTAAGCCTGCATGTCAGCCATCAAGGACTTCATAAACGAGCATGACCGGTTTGCCCGCATGTCCGGAATCGAGCTGGTGGAAGTTAACCAGGGAAGCGCCCTGGCCCGCATGACAATCCAGGAAATGCATTTGAACGGCCTGGACATGGTGCACGGCGGAGCACTGTTTACCCTGGCGGACCTGGCTTTTGCCGCGGCTTCCAATTCCCGCGGCCAGGCCGCGGTGGGAATAAACGCCTCTATAAGCTACATCCGTCCTGCCAAGGCCGGTACTGTACTTTCAGCCCAGGCCAGTGAGATTTTTTCCCACAGAACTTTGTCCGGGTACAGCGTAGAAGTCAAGAACGACCAGGACAAACTCGTGGCAACCTTTCAGGGTACAGCCTTTAAAAAGGATTTCCCCCTGGTTCCAGGGGCATAAGTATCAAAGCCGACAGGAATCCGACATGTCCATTCGCCACCTGGCCCAGGAAATATACCGGTTGGAAAAGGAAATTTCCAGGCTCGAAAAAGTCCAGGCCGCAGCATCCGGCCAGGATATGCAGGATCTGAGCTTTGAAATAAGCAGGTTGAAGAAGCAGCGCGATGAATTGAAGGCTCGTCTGGAATCCCGAAAGGAAAAACCCAGGTTTTAGGCGCTTTTTTGTCCTGAGGCATATGTATATCGCTTTGCATATCGCATGGGAACCGGTCCTGTCTGCACTATTTTCATAATAAGCTGCAGCTTTCTCCCAAAAAAATCAGTACTGGGTGCCTGACCCTGTCTTCTTTAGAAGCGATAAGCGGATACTTTCTTCAGCCATTAACAGATAACAGATAACAGATAACCGATAACCTTTAGGTCATACACAAAGATAAAAAATGTTTGATATTTCTTACTTAGTCAACCAGGTAATCCCAATGGTCATCCCCCTTCTTCTGGGGGTCACCCTGCATGAAGTGGCCCACGGCTACACTGCCTACCGCTTCGGCGATCCAACAGCCAGAAACGCCGGGCGTCTTTCCCTGAACCCCGTGCGTCACGCTGATCCATTCGGCACAGTTCTTCTGCCTTTGCTGCTTATACTCATGAAAAGCCCATTCCTGTTCGGCTGGGCCAAACCTGTACCTTTCAACCCCTCCTATTTCCAGGATGCCAGGAAAGGCATCTTCTGGGTGGCCCTGGCCGGTCCCACGGCAAACTTTGCCCTGGCCGTGGCTTTTTTCCTGCTGCTGCAAGGCCTGGCCATTATGCAGCCTGTACTTGACCCCGGCAATTCCGGATACCTGCAGCCGGTAATGATGGTGGCCTATTTCGGGATCTTCATAAATATCATCCTGGGGATTTTTAACCTGTTCCCCATCCCGCCCTTAGACGGCAGCAAGGTGCTGGCCACGTTTCTGCCCGGGCGCATGGCCGGGCAGTACATGCAGCTGGAAAAATACGGCTTTATCATTATTATCCTGCTGCTCTTTCTGGGCGTATTTCAGACTGTCTTCGGCCACGTGATAAATTTCGTTAACAGCCTGCTGTTCTAAACAGCCGGTAATTTTTTGCCCGCATACAGCATGTGACTGCAAAAAGTCATTTTTGTCACGCGAAGACGCGTGACAGACGTCAGAGATCAGAGGTCCCCGGTGAAACACCCCAAAGGGGACCCCGGTTTCACGGGGCAAGCAGGGGTCAGTAAAATCAAAGCTTTATGTAGATTGTTGATTTCTGAATTTTTCATTTCCCGACTTTTTGCAAGAGCATCATACAGCTGTAAAAAATTAACTGATAACCTTTAACTCTCAAGTCAGACAGGTAATAAATCTATGCGACAAGGCGGTGAAAAACGGGTGGTGTCCGGGATGCGGCCCACAGGACCACTACATCTGGGACATTACTTCGGAGTGCTGCAGAACTGGGTGGATTTTCAGGAAAACTATACCTGCTACTATTTTGTTGCGGACTGGCACGCCCTGACCAGCGAGTACGCTGAGCCCAGAAAAATCAAGCCCTTTGTGGCCGAGCTGGTCAAGGACTGGATCGCCTCCGGTCTGGACCCGGAAAAGTGTGTCCTCTTCCAGCAGTCTCTCATCAAGGAACATGCAGAGCTGAATCTTCTGCTGAGCATGATCACACCTCTGGGCTGGCTGGAGCGCAACCCCACCTACAAGGAGATAAGGCAGGAGCTCATCAACAAGGACCTGAACACCCACGGCTTTCTGGGTTATCCCGTGCTCCAGGCCGCAGACATTCTCATCTACCGCCCGGACTTTGTCCCTGTGGGGCATGACCAGCTTCCCCACCTGGAGCTGACCCGGGAAATCGCCAGACGCTTCAACCACCTGTACGGAGACTTCCTGCCCGAGCCCCAGGCCAAGCTGACAGAGTCCGCCAAGCTGCCCGGCCTGGACGGGCGCAAGATGAGCAAGAGCTACGGCAACTGCATCTACCTCGGAGAGGAGATGGAGACCATCCGGCCCAAGGTCATGAGCATGCTCACTGATACCAGCCGCATGCGCAAAGCCGATCCCGGCGACCCCGAGGTCTGCAACCTGTACCCTTATCACCGGCTTATGACCCCGGAAGAGACCTGCCGGGAAATCCGGGAAAACTGCACCCAGGCCAAATGGGGTTGCGTGGACTGCAAAAAGCTGCTTTTGACCCACCTGGAAGAATTCCTGGCCCCCATACAGGAAAGAAGAAGGCGGATGGATGACCACCCGGAGCTTCTAAGTGAGATACTGAACACCGGCAATACCCAGGCCAGGCATGAAGCAGCCCGGACCATGGAACTTATCCGGGAAAAGCTGGGCTTTGATTTTTAAGATACGCCTGCAAAAAGTCGGATTATGAGTAATTCAGCAATGAATCGAACTCCTAAGCTTTGTTTTTACTGACTCCTGACCCCTGTCTCCTGACTCCCGCGACTGCAAAAAAAACTTTTTGCAGTCGCATCTTTTAAATGACCGTCGTCTTCACAGCAAAATTTTTCAAAATAATTCGGTCCCTCATGTTCCTGTGCCCTGTTAGTTAAACCATGGTGTTCAGCATGGACCCCTGGCCCGGCATTCCAGGCATGGGTCCTGCTCCTGGTCCCGCACCTGCTGAGTTCATTCCCGCCGGAGCTCCAAATGCCGATCCACCTGCAGGCATGCCCTGCATCGGGCTTGCACCTCCCATGGGCTGAGGCTGAGTGGCACCCGGCATGCCGATACCAGGGGACTGCTGCGCCCCGTCTGCCAGCGGCATATTGTTTACTGTTTTTTGAGCCTCTTCTTCCAGGGACATTTTAGCCGGCTCCTTATTTTTCATCTCCATGGGATTCTGAGACTTTTCCGGAGCAGGCTTTTCAGGTCTGCCTGTTTTCGGGGCGTTCAATTCATTGTTTTTGTCTGTTGTTTCTGGTCCTTGGGGCTTTTTGACCTGGTCTTTTTTCTGGACGTCATGCCCCATTGATCCCAGGCTTACTCCCCCTTCGATTTCCGCCATAAAGCACCTCCATTGTTTGTTGATGAGGGACCGAAAATTTAAAAAGCTGGTAACAGCTCAGCCGTCTACATATGGCATGGGGACCGGGTCTTCCCGCACTGATTTTTTAAAAACTCAGCCATCCTTCAGAAAAATAAGTACTGGGCTGCCTGCCCCCAGTTTTCCTTAAAAAAGGCTGAACTGTTACAAAAGCTGTAACGCTTTCTCATTGCATGGTCAGCGTAACTGGTACACCCGGCACTGCCGGCTTGCCCTTGGTCACGCTCTCTGCGTAAAAAAACAAAAGGCCCAGAGGCTAAGTCCAGGGTCAGAAAAAAATTCCGCAAACGATAACCAACGTCTCACACTTTTTATGACTACATAAACCTCGAAAAAATCCCTGCCCAGGCCCACCCCAATCGGGCTCACCCAGCCTGCCCCCCGGTATTTTTTTCCCAACAGGGCCTTCTATATGAATATCAAAGCAACAGCCATGCCCTTCAAAGCAATAAGATCGTGAATACTTGAATTTCTACTTTTTATCTGTTTAATACGAACAATTATAATTTTGTGTGGAATGAAAAAACAATGTCAGTTTGTACTGCATACACAATCTTAATCTTTTACAGGACTATTAAGTGCCTTTATGACACACAAGCGGTTATACAGACATGTATTGACTATTTTAAATCACAGGAAATAAGACAATAATTTCTAAAGGATAAATGAAATTTATCGATGATTGTCAAATCTGGCACAACCATTGCTTTACGAAAGGAGTGATCAGTACAGGTTTATAACGAAAACTCGTATTTGACATTTTTTTTACTTATATTTTATCATTCAACCGGCATGTGCCTCAATTCACAATGCCATAAACACATAAGGAGGTGTAGTTATGAGAAAATCTGTTGTCATCGGTACGGTGGTCGCCTTTTTTTTCGGCTTCCTGGTGCTTCCGAGCATTTATGCAGGGCTCACCACTCAGCACGAGGAAAAGGATCAGGACATGGAGTACGAATTCGGCTCATATGCGGACGAATGGATGCTCTATGCCCCTGAAGAGTACGTGGAAGAAGAGGGGGAGATGGAATATGACCCTGTTCCTTTCTCGCACACAGTGCACGGGGATTATGACTGTGGCGAATGCCATCACGACGAGCAGGGTGAACCCTTGGATGAAACCAACGAGATTACAGGCTGCATGAGCGAGGGCTGTCACGACATGGCAGTGGCTGAAGATGCTGATGACGAAAGAGACATCAGGTACTTCGAAAAGGCCTATCACGACCAGTGCATGGACTGCCACCGCGACATGACCAGGGAAGGTGAAGAAACCGGTCCAGTAGCATGCAATGATTGCCATACAGGCGGCGAATAAGTCCTGGAACAAAAAAGGGGAGTGCTTGCTCCCCTTTTTACCAGCTTAGCTGATACGCCTGCAAAAAGTAAGTTCTGCAGGCGTATCGTTTAAACCCTGACCCCCTGCACGATAGTATCAGTCCAGCGATTCAGGTGCTTCCACCTCTACCTCCTCAAGATCATAAATTATCTCCGCCAGCCTCTGGGCCACCTCGGTGGGCACATCGGTCTGACCGCGTCCGCCCAGAAAGCTGGCCAGAAACCTTTCCAGTTCCACAAAAAAGGCCAGCCTGTTCTGCGGTCTGGCAAAACCGTGCCCTTCATCCGGGGCCACCAGGTACTGCACCACCTGACCCTGGTCCCTGAGGGCGGCTACTATCTGGTCTGACTCCCGCTTGGGCACCCTGGGGTCATTGGCCCCCTGAGCCACCAGCAGCGGGGCCTGGATATTCTCAGCCGAAAAAAGCGGGGACTGCTCCTTCAGGCGTTGCCTGTCCTCCGGATCTTCAGGATCACCAACCCTTAGCTTGAAGGACTTGAGTATGGGCTTCCAGTACTCCGGCACAGATTCTATCAGGGTAATGATATTCGACGGCCCGACCATGGAAGCCCCTGCGGCGTAAAGATCCGGGGTGAAGGCCAGGCCGGCCAGGGTAGCAAAACCACCGTAGGAGGCCCCGTAAATACCTACATGATCCGAGTCTACAACACCCTCTTCAATGAGATGCTTCACTCCATCGGTGATGTCGTGCTGCATGTAGCCCGTGCCCCACTCTTTGTTGCCGGCATTCAAAAACTCTTTTCCAAATCCGGAAGAGCCCCTGTAATTTGGCTGCAGCACTGCATATCCCCGGTTGGCCAGAAACTGTGCCTGGGGATCATAACCCCAGTAGTCCCTGACCCAGGGACCTCCATGGGGCATGACCACCAGGGCCAGGTCCTCCGGCTCCACACCCCTGGGCAGGGTAAGGTAGGCCGGAATCTCCAGCCCGTCCCGGGCCTCGTACCTTATAGGCTCCATGCTGGCCAGGTACTGAGTAGGCAGGTCCGGCCGGGAACGATAGAGCAGATCGACCTCTCCGGAGTCCCGGTCATACAGATATACCGAGCCGGGATCAACGTCGCGGCTGACGCTGATGATCCACATGTCTTCATCCTGGGTCCTGGAACGAAAAGTTATATCGCCTTCAGGGAGCATGGCCCTTATCCTTTCGTAATCCTCCTTGAATTCATCTTCGTGAAAGTAAACCCGCTCTTTATCACCGTCGTAGTAGGTGGCCAGGAGCTCGTCAGTAACCCGGGAAAATATGGCCCCTCCAAAGTCAACCTCTCCTTCGGGGTCTTTTTCCACAAGTTCTTTATCACCGCTTTGGGGATCAAAAAGAACCAGCCTGGTCAAATCTGCATCGCCCCTGTTGGTTACCAGATAAACCCGGTCGTTGTCATAACCCCGCGGCAGATGTGCTATTCTGGCGCTTTCCCCGAAATCCACCCGGTAGACCTGCTCCAGTTCACCTTCTTCCAGCTTCAGGATTTCTGTGCCCCCATCAGGAGTCTCTCTGGATGCAAACCTGATGCGACCGTATTCATCCACCTTCCAGCTGGTAATATTGTGCTCGTTTTTAAATATCAGCTCGCGCTCGCCGCTTTGAACATGAATCTTGTAAACATCGTGCAAAGCAGGATCGCGGTTGTTCACCGCAACCACGACATACTCCGGTTTTTCCTCTGGCCTGGCTATCACCCTGGTCTGGACCCCTTCGTAGTCTGTCAGGGCTCTTGATTCAGGCACATCAGCATCCTCAGCTGTTTCCCCCGCAGGATCCACGGCATACAGGTTGAAATTTTCATCCCCCTGTTTATCCTGGGCATAAAGAATATTTTCACTGTCCCTGCTCCAGAAAAACATCCTTATGGGATGCTCGTCGTCGGTCAGGGGCCTGGCTTCTTCAAAAGAATCTTCCCGGTCCTTGACCCAGATATTCATCACCCCCTGGAACTTTTGCCTGAAGGCTATTTTTTCTCCATCAGGAGATATTGTTGCGCTGTCCATTTCCGGGTCATCGAAAAAAAGCTCCCTGTCCAGAAGAGGCGGCAGATCCTCAAGATAATCCAGCTTGTTACCGGACTCTCCAAGGGCATTAACAGGAAATGCAATCGTCAGACATGCAAACACTGCAAACCATAACAAGACCGTAAGACTTTTCATTAAGCTTCCTCCGTTGCAACTTATTTTATAAAAGACAGCAAGGCGTTTCCCCTGTTTTCTTTAATAGTGAGGATCATAATCCCATTTTTTACTTTCGAGGTCAAAACCTCCATGGGCAGCCTGGATTTTATTTCAGGCCTTATGCCTGCTGCAACCCCATGGCCCATTGCTATGCCAGAATTGCACACAAAGGTTCCTGGCCGGACAATAAAAGCTTTACCTCCTGCAGAATTCAAACCGCCAACCCCCTGGAACACAAGAATAAAAACAGCTGTAATTCTCTTGGCATGAACGTTGCTAATAAAATATTAAAGAAGCTTCAAGGCTTAATATATAACAGGCTTTAACTATTGCAAAAGCCTGTTATATCTTATTTTTGTGAGCCGGCTGCAAAGCCGCCCTCATTCTGCTCTGCAGATTGAGCCGAATTTTCAAATAAAAACCGGAGGTACTCATGTTTTCACAGTTTACAAACAAAATTCTAAGCATCACTTTTGTATTGATGCTGGTTCTCGGCCTGGGGCTCAAAGCCCAGGCCCAGGAAGGCTACCAGCCTGATTCCCCTGGCGACCCAGGAGCTGAAGATCCAGGAGCTCCTGATGCACCTGAACCACCCGCTGGAACCCAGGAACCCGGGGCTCCCGGTGAACAGCCTGGAGCACCTGGAGAGCAGCCTGGTGCTCCTGGAGAACAACCCGGAGCACCTGGAGAGCAGCCTGGTGCTCCTGGAGAACAACCCGGAGCACCGGGTGAGCAACCTGGGACTCCTGGAGAACAGCCGGGCGCACCGGAAGCTCCTGAAGGCTACCAGGCTCCTGACGCCTACGACCCTCCCGAAGGGTATGAACCTCCTGAAGGATACGAACCCCCGGAAGAGCAGGAACCTGGTGATGAACCGGCATTCTGATAACTTTCAAATTTTGCCTCAAAAGTTTGCAGCCTGACAAGCAGGTGCAAAGCAGGCAAAAGAGGTTGAGCGCTCTCATACAGCTCCTTCCTCCTTATTACCGGAAACACCGGTAAACAGCACAACCTGGCGGCTGCAGCGTCCATGAACAGCTGCAGCCGCCCAAAAATACTCGATTTCCCTGCATAAAGCCCTGCATGTCTTAAACCCCCTTCCGCCCCGGAAGTGCTCTCGCCAAGTCCATTGAAAATACTGGAAAATCGTAACCATTCAGGACCCCTCGGTGTTGATTACTGGCACAGGCCTGGGAACTGTCCCCAGGCACGCCAGAGGCGTGATTTCGGTACCCTCCTGAATGGTTACGGAAAATCAGTCACCTGTGCATCAGCCTCGTTATCTTAAAAAGACCGGCTGAACAGGCAGATTTTGTAAAGCTGCAAATATGGGTGGTGCACCAGCTTCAGCCATACTGCGCAAGTGCACACTTTTAAAGTGTGTCATTTTTGTCATATGTGCATATATCACTTGGAAGATAATTTTATGCTGAACTGCAATAAAAAAGCAATAAGCCCGCCCCAGGCATCCAAAAAGACCAAAAAATAAATCAGTGGCACAGCAGTTGCTGGAAGAGAGATTCAAGCTAATGCTTATTTCTGATCAGCATTCAACTAAATTAAACTATGGAGGTAAATATGTATCAGAAAACAGGACTTAAGGTATTTGGTCTGGCTGTAGTAATCATGTTTGTACTGGGAATGGCTTTCAAGGTCGGAGCCCAGCAGGAATACCAGCCTGATCAGCAACAGCAGCAGCAACAGCAGGAGTATCAGCCTGATCAGCAACAGCAGCAGGAAATGATGCAGCAGGAGGCTCCTGAAGTGGACCTGAGCGATGCTGAACTGGACAAGGTGGCCGAAGCCTATGAGGCTGTTACCGAAGTAAGGGAAGAATTCCAGGCCGACCTGGAAGGAATTGAGGACCCTGAACAAGCTCAGCAGATGCAGGAAGAAGCCGGTGAAAAAATGGTCGAGGCCGTAGAGGACCAGGGCCTTGAGGTGGAAACTTATAACCAGGCCATGGAAGCTGCCCAGGTTGACGAAGAACTGAGAAACGACCTGCTGGACAGACTGGACATGGAACAGGCCTACTAACAGGAGCATGGACATGAGGCTCATGAAAATACTTCTGACACTGGCCGCGGTTCTTATGCTCGCTTTTTCCATGGGCTGCGGGCCGCAGCATGAACCTGCCGGTGCCCCCGGCGGATACGAACAGCCTGACCCTGAAGGTTATGAAGCACCCGAGCGCGGTGAACCAGGACAGGAACCTGGACAGGAACCCGGGGCTGAACCGGGTGCTGAACCCGGCCAGGAACCGGCATTCTAACTTAAGAATTCAATAAACTTTGGAGGTAACGTATAATGTGGTATAAAGGTTTTTTGCTGACCCTGGCTGCAATACTTATGCTGGGCTTTTCCATGGGGTGTGAACCCGATCATGAAGATCCCATGGAGGACCCCGGTGCACCTGAAGGGTACGAAGAACCCGCACCTGAAGAGTATGAGCCACCCGAAAATGATGAATATGGTGAACCCGGAGAGGAAGAACCTGGCTTCTAAACCAGGTCCACTTCTCCTCATGCTAAACCCCTCCTGACAGCGAGGCCCTCCATACGGGGGGCCTCAACTCTTGCCTCCTCTCTACTGCCTTTTTGCTTTCGTAAGTTTATCAGGTCAGATCCCTCAGGCGGTGCCTGAACAGCTTGTGCACCAGAGACAGAAAAAGAATGCTGACGAGAATGGTCAGGGTGACTGTGACCGAAATTCCGTGCAGAGCAACTCCCAGGGCGGTTCCCGAAGCGGGTGGATGCTCCATATCCAGGACCACCATGGCAAAGATGGACAGACCTACAGCCAGGGAAAGAATCATGGCCATGGGGATTGTGGGCGGATTTTCCAGGATCATAATGGCTGCAGAAGCAAGAAAACCGCACAGCATGCCGATAATATGCCCGCCTATAACGTTTCTGGGCTTGGCCGTCAGGTAGCCGGGCATGGTAAACACGATAAAGGTTGTTGCCCCGATGGAGGCAATAATCACCGGCTTTTCCTGTATGTTGATGATCATCATGAGAGCAAACAGGGCCACTGTAGCTGCCAGACTCTGAAATACGTAATGCTGCCAGTACCTTCTGAATTTGGTCAGCCTTAATCTCAGTTTTTTAATTATCATCCATCCCCCCATACTTTGCAGGGCACCCTGCTTTCCCGGACAGCACAAAAACAAAGAGCAGAAATGCTTTGAGCCTTTAGAAAGCAGCCTGGTGAGTGGATGCTTAGACCAGTTGAGCTGACTTGACAACCGGGGCAGTTCCGTTAAAAAAACTTTCGAAAGCGGCCTGAATATTTATGATAGCCGTCTTTTGCACAACATTCAAACGGAGGGGTAAAATGAAAAAAGTATTAGCGTGTTTGTTTTCGGCAGTGCTTATGGTAGTTGCAACAGCTTGTTTCACGCTGAAGGAACCAGACCTGGCCCAGGCAAGCACAGAGATCCGGCTGGCCCATGTGGTCAATGAAGAAGACAGTTTTCACATTGCGGCCATGAAATTCAAAGAAATCGTAGAGGAGCGCACCGACGGGGAGATTTCCATCTCCATTTATCCCAATGCCCAGCTTGGCGACGAAAGAAACCTCCTGGAAGGCATGCGCATGGGCACTGTGGACATGGGGGTCATCACCAACGGTCCAGTGGCCAACTTTGTGGAGGAAATCGCAGTCCTTGAACTGCCCTTCCTTTTTCCCAGCCGGGAGGATGCCTATGACATACTGGACGGCCCCATTGGCAGCGAATTGCTGGATAATCTGAAAAGGGTCAACCTCAAAGGCCTGGCCTATGCCGAGCGGGGCTTTAGAAACCTGACCAACTCCAAACGTCCGGTGCACACTCCTGAGGACGTTTCGGGCCTGAAGATCCGGGTCATGGAAAACCCGGTGTACATAGATACCTTCAGGGCCCTGGGAGCCAACGCTGTACCCATGGCCTGGACCGAGGCCCTTACTGCCATGCGCCAGGGCACCATTGACGGACAGGAAAACCCGGTCAATGTCATTCATGCCTTCAAGCTGGACGAGCAGCAGGATTACCTTTCCATGACCAGACATACCTATGCCCCGGCTATTTTCGTAATGGGCCAGATGAACTGGCAGGGCCTGTCCCCGGAACAGCAGGAAATATTCGTCGAGGCTGCCCAGGAAGCTTCAGAGCATGCACGGCAGGTAAACTTTGAAATGGAGGAAGAGCAGCTGCAGGAACTCCAGGAAAGGGGCATGCAGGTCATCGAGGAGCCGGACCTGGAAGCCTTCCGCAGCGAGGTGCACTCGGTGTATGATAAATACGGGGATGATTTCGGGGAATACCTGGAGCGCATCCTGGATGAGCTTTAACCTCCCGGCATCCCCGAAAAGATACTTTCTGGACAATTAAAACACATACAGAAGGTTGACAGCCTTGACAGGCAAAATAATAAACGGCGTCGATGCACTCTGCAGCCGCATTGACGCCGTTGTAGGCATAATTGCTTTTTGCGCCCTGCTGACCATGATAACGGCCATCAGCATGCAGATAGTTTTCCGGGTATACTTCCAGGCCCTGCCCTGGTCAGAAGAGCTTTCCCGGTACATGCTGGTCTGGCTGACCTTTCTGGGCGCAACCATGGCCTATCGCAGGGGCCTGCACATTACAGTCACCTTTGTGGTGGGACTGTTGCCGGATATAGTGCGCCGCCTCATCCGTACAGCCACCATTGCAGCCTCTATTTTCTTTTTCGCCGCAGGCATGTGGTACGCACTGAGCTACATAGAGTTTCAATCCGGACAGGTGACAGCATCTCTAAGGCTCCCCATACCACTGATCTACTCGGTGATGCCTTTTTCTTTTGCCGTCATGATCCTCTACGGCCTGCACGCCCTGCTCCTGGAAATGTTTCCCGGGCATCAGCCCGGCTACAGGGGGAAAAAAGCCGAAGGGCAGGGCCAGGACAGCCAGCCCCGGGACGGGAATAAACAATGGCCCTGATCCTGTTCACCTCTTTTCTGGTTCTCTTGTTTCTGGGAGTGCCCGTGGCCATTGCCATTGCACTGGCCTCCATGGTCATTCTCATGCAGGAAGGCGTGCCCTTGATGCTTGTGGCCCAGAGGATGTTTTCCGGCACTGACAATTTCTCCCTCATAGCAGTCCCCCTTTTCATTCTGGCCGGGGACATCATGGCCAGAGGCAGGATTTCCGAGAGGCTGGTGGAATTTGCAGACGCTCTGCTGGGTTTTTTAAGGGGTGGACTGTCCATTGTGGCGGTCATGGCCGGGATGTTCTTTGCGGCTATATCCGGATCCGGGGCAGCCAGCACTGCCGCCATCGGCTCTTCCCTGGTCCCGGAGCTGAAACGCAAAGGCTACTGTGAAACCAGCTCCGCCTCCCTTATAGCCGCCTCCGGCACCATAGGTGTAGTTATCCCCCCGTCCGTGCCCATGATCCTGTATGCGGTAATGGCCCAGGAATCAGTCAGCCGCCTTTTTCTCAACGGATTTATCCCCGGGGTCATCATGGGCCTGGTATTAATCGTCATTGCCATCCGCCAGGCATACCAACGCGACTATCCCCCCGGGTCTCCGTTCAGTGTTGCCAACATAGCCCGCACCTTCTACAGGGCCATCTGGGGCCTGCTTACTCCCTTTATTATCCTGGGAGGCATATTCTCGGGTTTTTTCACCCCTTCCGAGGCTGCGGTCATTGCGGTGAATTATTCCCTCATCGCCTCCCTGTTCATTTACCGGGACATGGGCCTTAAAGATATCTACCGCATCATGCGCCGCTCCATCATAACCACCGGGGTAATCATGTTCATCATAGCCACCTCTTCAGTCATGAGCTGGGTGCTGGCCAACTGGAACATACCAGCCATGATAGCCCAGTCCGTGCTGGAGATATCCACCAATCCCTACGTGCTGCTGTTACTGATCACCCTGCTCATCCTGGCCACCGGGATCTTCGTGGAAACCGCCTCGGCCCTGATCATACTTACCCCGGTACTGCTGCCCCTGGTCAAGCTGCTGGACATCTGCCTTGTACATTTCGGCCTGATCATGGTCATGGGCCTGGCCATCGGCATGATCACCCCGCCAGTGGCCATAAACCTTTACGTGGCTTCATCCATCACCGGCCTGCCCATAGAAAGAATATCCCGCTCGGTCATCCCCTTTCTCCTGGGCCTGCTCCTGGTCCTGTTCATCGTGGTCTACCTGCCCCTGTTTGTTCCGGTTATTTTTTAAAATTGTGCAGATTGACCACGCGAGGCGCGTGGCAGGCTCAGCCAAAGGGAAAAGAACCGGTTCCGGATGAAAACGAATTGTCATGTTCAAGTCAGCGCTGCAGGGTTTAACACCTGCCGGTACAGCCGGATGTACCTGCGGGTCATTTCTTCCAGGCTGTGCTCCCGGACTACGTAGGCCCGGGCCTTGCTGGTCA